>JAGHYO010000125.1 GCA_017743605.1 Thermoflexus sp.
GAGCGGGAGCGGGTCCAGCGCCGCATCCGCTCCGCGCTGGAGCGGCTGCTGGAGCTGTACGCCGCCGGCAAGAAAGCCCAAAAAGAAAAGTACAGGGAGAAGGCCGGGGTGGCCAAACTCCGCAAAAAAGGCAGCGCCTCCCGGTGAGATGCGGCGGGCTCCTCGAGCGCTCGCCGATCTCGAGCAAAAGGCCACGCGTGGACGCGCCATAGGTTATTGCGGATCCTCCCCGTGATGTGTTAGGATGGACGGGAACAGCAATCTCGTCGCGAGGTGAGCGGATGGCCTCTCCGACCCGTGAGCCCTTCCCCGTGGAGGCGACGCCGGACGCGCCCACCCGCCCGGCGCGGCGCCCCGAATGGCTGAAAGTTCGGGCCCCTCAGGGCGAGACCTATGAGTCCGTGCTCCGGCTGATGCGGAGCAAGCGGCTGCACACCGTCTGCGAGGAAGCCCGTTGCCCCAACATCGGGGAGTGCTGGGGGCACGGCACTGCGACCTTTATGATTCTGGGGGATGTGTGCACGCGCTCCTGCCGCTTCTGCGCCGTCCGGACCGGCCGCCCCCTCTCCATTGACTGGGACGAGCCCAACCGGGTGGCCGAGGCCGTGCGGGCGATGGGCCTCGCCCACGCGGTGGTCACCTCGGTGAACCGCGACGAGCTGCCGGACGGCGGGGCCGCCCTCTTCGCCATGACCATCCGCCGCATCCGGGAGCGGGTCCCCGATTGCACCGTGGAGGTTCTCACCCCGGACTTCAAGGGCTCCATCGAGGCCCTGCGGATCGTCATCGAGGCGCGGCCGGACATCTTCAACCACAACGTGGAGACCGTGCCGCGCCTCTTCAAGAAGGTCCAGCCTCAGGATCGTTATGAATGGGCTATGGCGACCCTTTCGAACGCCAAGAAACTGTGGCCGGAGTGCGTCACCAAGTCCGGCATCATGGTCGGGCTGGGCGAGACCTGGGAGGAGATCATCGATGTGATGAAGGACCTGCGGGCGGTGGGGGTGGACATCCTCACCATCGGCCAGTATCTCCAGCCCTCCCGGAACCATCTCCCCGTGGAGCGGTTCTACCGACCCGCGGAGTTCGAGGCCCTCAAGCGGATCGGATATGAGCTGGGGTTCCGCTGGGTGGAGAGCGGCCCCCTGGTCCGCAGCAGCTATCGGGCAGAGGCCCAGGCCCGGGCCCTCTCTCGGGTTCCCCGCCCCTGAGGGACGGGCCCGAATCAAAAAAGTGGAGCGCCGGGGGCTGCCATCCCCGGCGCTCGGCTAAAAGGAGGAGAAGAGGTTCCGCCCGCTGCTCACCCACAATATACAGGCTCCCTCCCCTTCGATCTGGACGCTTGCTCAACGTTTGCCTGACGCTTACCCAACGCCGGAAATGGCCTCCTCTTGCGACCCGGAGGGCCTCAGACTCCGTCCCCCCTTTTATTTTTCGTATTCTTCCGTAGGAGGGGCTGTAGCCCCGATTTTTCTTTACGATCCCATTACAAATCGCGGCCGACAGGGTTCGGTTCCTTGCGCCATTGGTTGCGGGCAGAAGGCTGAAGCACAATTCGCGGCGAAAGCCGCTCCGACGAGATCGGCTCCGGGGTGGACACGGGTCACCATCGGCTCGGGGGGCCGTCCCCTCCGCTGCGGGCATTATGAATGGGGTAGCCATCCAGGTCATCGTAGAAACGGTTCGGATGCCCCCACTTCCCGCGGCAGATGAACGGATTCGGCGGGAGCACGCCGATCCGCAAGAGGATCCACACCATGGTTTGAAGTAAACTAAAGCGGAGGTGGAAGCGGTCACCCTGGAGGACCCGTATCCCGAAGCCGGAGAGGTATCCAGGCGATGGAAGATCGAGCGGTTCCAGCGGTGCGCACCGAGCGCCTGACCCGGGTTTACCGGGTCACCCACTGGCGAGGGCAGCCTCCTCGGGAGCGGGTGGCCCTGCATGAGGTCGATCTGGAGATCCCCTCGGGGGAGCTGTTCGGGCTGCTGGGCCCCAACGGGGCGGGGAAGACCACCCTGATCAAGATCCTCACCACCCTGCTCCTGCCGACTTCCGGGCGGGCGTGGGTCGCCGGCCACGACGTCGTGGCCCAGCCCGAGGCGATCCGCCGCCGCATCAACATGGTGGCTGGCGGGGAGTCATGCGGCTATGGGCTGCTGACCGTGCGGGAGAACCTGTGGATGTTCTCCCAGTTCTACGGCCTGGACAACCGGACCGCCCGCCGGCGCATCGAAGAGCTCCTGGAGCGGTTCGGCCTGCGGGACCGGGGGGATTCTAAGATGTCGGATCTCTCCACCGGGCTGCGGCAGAAGGTCAACCTCATCCGGGGGTTCCTGACCGACCCGCAGATCCTGTTCCTGGACGAGCCGACCCTGGGGTTGGACGTCAACGCCGCCCGACAGATCCGCTCCTTCATCCGGGAGTGGGTCCGGGAGCGGCCCGGGCGGACGATCCTGCTGACCACCCACTACATGCTGGAGGCCGACGAGCTCTGTGACCGGGTGGCCATCATCGACCGGGGGCGCATCCTGGCGTGCGACACCCCTGGGAACCTGAAGCGCCAGCTCCAGCGCGACGCGGTCTTCTCCCTGGAGATCGACGGCCTCGAAGGATGGTTCCCCTCGCTTCAGGGGATCCCGGGCGTGCGGCAGGCGTATTACCGGCCTCGGGACGGACAGGCGGAAGTGGATCTCATCCTCGAAGAGGAGGGGGCGATCGGGCCGGTCATCTCCGCCCTGACCGCCCACAGCGCTCACATCCTGGCCCTGCGTAAGCGCGAGCCCACCTTGGAGGATGTGTTCGTCTGCCTGGTGGGCCGCGGGCTCTCCGAAGCCGAGGAGGAGGAACCGGCATGAGCCGGGAGGCTGTTGTCCTCTTCCTGCGGACGATGATTGCGCGGGCGTATCCGCGGATCGTCGGCCAGAACCGGGAGCCCAGCTGGGTGCTCGTTGACGTGGGGTTGCCGCTCCTGGGCACCTCCGCCTACGTGTTCATCTACCGGGCCCTCCAGGCCCCCGAGGCCTATATCGGGTTCGTGATCCTGGGCGGGGCCATGACCGCCTTCTGGCTCAACGTCCTGTGGTCCATGTCCGCCCAGCTCTACTGGGAGAAAGAATCCGGGAACCTCCCCCTCTTCATTATCGCGCCGGGCCCGATGATGGGGATCCTGGCCGGCATGGCCCTGGGGGGGATGCTGGCCACCACCCTCCGGGCCTCAGTGATCGTGCTGGCGGGATCCCTCCTCTTCGGCGTGCGGTACGCGCCGGCGGACCCCCTGGCCTTGATCGGGACGTTCCTCCTCACCCTTCTGGCCCTCTACGGGCTGGGGATGCTGCTGGCCTCCCTTTTCCTGATATGGGGTCGGGAGGCCTGGCATCTCTCCAACCTGCTCCAGGAGCCGATCTATCTGCTCTCCGGGTTCTACTTCCCCGTCCGAGCTTTAGGGTTCTGGGTGGGCGCCCTGGCTTCCCTGATCCCCCTCACCTTGGGCCTGGACGCCATGCGGCAGCTGCTTTTCCCGCAGGCCGCCAGCGGCCTGTTCCCGGTCGGCGTGGAGATCGCCGGCCTGGCGGCCCTTAGCGGGATCTTCCTCCTCGCCGCCCACCGGGCCCTGAACGCCATGGAACGGCTGGCCCGCCGCGAGGGCCGGCTCACCGAACGGAGGCGCTGAATGCGAACTCTCTGGCGGACCCTTCGCACGGCGGCGTGGCTGGGCTGGCAGATCGAGTCGAATTGGACGGACCCCTTTCTGTTCACAATTTACTCCATCGCCAAGCCCATCGCTAGCGTCCTCATTCTGATCCTGATGTATATAGTGGTGGCCCGAGCGGATTTCGGGCACCCGATGTTTGCCTATCTCTATCTCGGGAACGCCTTCTATATTTACGTGGGAGCAGTCCTCACGGGGATCAGCCAGGTCCTGATCATCGACCGGGAGGAATACGGGGTCCTCAAGTACTTCTACATCGCCCCGATCCCGCCGGAGGCGTATCTGGTAGGGCGGGGAATGGCGCGGATGGCCACCGGGACCATCGCCGTGGCGATCACTCTACTGTTCGGGGTCCTGGCCTTTGGGCTCCCCCTTCGGCCCTCGGTCGCTGGCGCGGGGGTTTTCCTCCTCGCGATGGTTCTGGGGATGCTGGCGATGATCGGGCTGGGGGTGGGCCTGGCCGGGGCGACCCTGCTGGCCGCCCGCCATGTCTGGGTGATCGGCGAGGCGGTGGCCGGAGCGCTGTATCTCTTCTGCGGCGCGGTGTTCCCTCTGGAGGTACTCCCGTCTTTCCTTCGGCCGCTGGGCTATGGCCTGCCTCTCACCTACTGGCTGGAGAGCGTCCGCCGGGCGTTGCTGGGCCCCTCCGCCTTCCGCTTCTCCACTTTCGCGGGATGGTCCGACGCCCAGCTGCTGGGGGCCCTTGGCGGGATGGCCCTCCTCTCCCTGATCCTCGGCTTCGGCTTCTACCGTTTCGCGGAGGGCCGAGCCCGGCAGCATGGAGCCATCGATCGGGAGACCGGTTATTAGCCCAGTCGGGGCCTGCGGGCTTCTCCCGGATCACCGTCGCGCGGACGGCCGGGGCGGCGTGGGGAGGCTGGCGGAGAACCCCAGAAGGGCCCCCAGAAGGAGAGCGGCCAAAGCCTCCCACAAGGGCAGGGAGATGCCGGAGACCAAGGAGAACAACCACGCCACCGCCAGGCCTAGCAGGGCCCCACTGAGGATCAGCGCAGGGCGAACCCATCGCCCCGGCGTAGATTCTGGAGCCGGTTCGGGCGAGCGCGCCATCGGAATGGATCCTGTCCTACGAGAGGGTTAAACAAAAACGGCGTGGGAGAGACCTTCCCCACACCGGCCAGATGGCGCCCCCGGCGCGACTCGAACGCGCAACCACTGGATCCGAAGTCCAGCGCTCTATCCAATTGAGCTACGGGGGCCCTCCGAGGAGGGCGACGGGGATCGAACCCGCGACCTCCTGATCCACAGTCAGGCGCTCTAACCACTGAGCTACGCCCTCCGCGCGCTTTATATTCTACCGTGCTTTACCCCGCGTAGCAATTCCCCTCCCGTTCCAGCTTTGCCTCCGCCCTTGGAAAAGGGGAGAATCCGAAGCGGAGAGGGATCCCCTCTCTCATCCGGAAAGCTACACCGGAGGAAGGAGTCTTGGAGTGGGATCCGGAGGAAATGCGACAGCTCACCGAGGAGATCCCCTGGATCCAGGATCTCTACTTGTATCCGGAGGTCGGGTCCACCAACGATGTGGCCCGGGACCTGGGGGACATGGGCGCGCCGGAGGGGGTGGCCGTGCTGGCGGACGCCCAGACCCGAGGTCGGGGACGGGCCGGGCGGTCCTGGTGGACCCCTCCAGGGCGCGCCATCGCCCTGTCGATCCTGGTCCGCCCGCGCCGGCCCGTGGCGGACTGGCCCCAGCTCGCGATGGTCGCCGGGCTGGCGGCGGTGGAAGCTGTGCAGGGGATCGGCTGCCCGGCCGGCCTGAAATGGCCCAACGACCTGATGATCCCTCCCCTCATTGACGAGTTGCCTTCCTTGGCGGCCTGGCGGAAGGCCGGCGGCATCTTGGTCGAATCGTTCCCTCCGGCCTTTGGGGTGATCGGGATCGGGATCAACGTCAACATCTCGCCGGAGGAGATCCCCTTAGACCTGCGGGAGATCGTGGGGAGCCTGTCCCAGACCCTCGGCCGTCCGATCCCCCGGCTCGCCGTCCTCAAGGGCCTGCTGCGCGCCTTTGCGTCCCTGTATCCGGAATGGAACGCAGGGGCTCATATGGTGGAGCGTTGGGCTGCCGCGCTGATCATGCTGGGGCGCCCGGTGCGGATCCTCACCCCAGAGGGAGCCTATGAAGGGATCGCCGAAGGCGTGGACGAGGGGGGCGGGCTACGGGTGCGCCTTCCGGATGGGCGCGAGCGGCGCTTCCAGGCCGGCGAGGTCTCTCTGCGCGGATGGACTGGCCCAGCCAAAGAGGCCATGCCTCGCTCTCCTTAGGATTTACGCAGTTGCCTGTGTGTTCTTGCCGTGGCCTCAGGCTTTTCACTCGAAGTCCTACTTCTAAAAGAACCTTTGCCGATTCCCACCCTCCTCGCTATAATGGGGGCAAGCCTTTCCCGGGCCTTATGGGATTTGACCCTGCGGTCAGGAGTTATGCGGGATGAGCGAAGAGATCTGGCAGGATCGCCCCGAAAACGTCAACGCCATGGCCGAGATGGGCGAATGGCTAGAGCTGTCTCCCCCCTCGCTCCGGCGCGGCGACATCGTGCGCGGCACCATCGTCCGGATCACCCCCATGGAGATCCTGGTGGACATCGGCATGAAGGCTGAGGGGGTGATCACCGGCCGCGAGCTGGAGCGGATGCCGAAGGAGATCCGCGAGGTGCTCCGCGAGGGGGATGTGATCCAGGTCCAGGTGGTGAACCCCGAGGATCGCAGCGGGAACATCCTCCTCTCCCTCCAGCGGGCGCTGATGGAGGAGGACTGGCAGCGCGCCCGGCAGCTGATGGAGGCCGGGGAGATCCTAGAGCTCGCGGTCAGCGGTTCCAACAAGGGTGGGTTGGTGGTGAGGGTCGGGCGGCTGCGGGGGTTCATCCCTGCCTCCCAGGTCCTCCCTCAGGAGCCCGGCGAGGAGCAGCTGCCGGTAGAGCAGCGCCTCAAGCGGCGGGCGGGTCAGAAGATCTGGGCTCGCATCATCGAGGTGGACCCGGAGGCCAACCGGCTGATCC
>JAGHYO010000126.1 GCA_017743605.1 Thermoflexus sp.
CCCCAACTCCCTCCCCTACTCCTCCTCCTACTGGCCGTGTGCTGGTGACCGAGCTACGGTTCACCCATGACACCTCTTACTCGATGCCGTCTCCTCAGGTTTCCGGAGAAGGGTTCTCGCTGGTTGAAATCAATCCCCAATACTTTGAGTTGGGCTCCTGTGCCCTCGGCCGGACATGCGTGCTCTACCGATACCAGCGGGCCGATCCCATCACCGCTTCCCCAACCGTCGATCTCTATCTGCAGTGGTCCTGGAACCCGGCCACGATCTCCGACATAGGCGCCCAGGAGCCCTGGGTGAAGATCATCGCCTTCGGCGGGCGCTGGGACCCAACCATCGGCCGCTTCATCGTGGATCCCACCTTCCAGGGAGTGATCTCCGGAACCGTGGCGGCATGGGGTTGGGGCTCCACCACCCGTGTGGATGGCCGTTACCGTCTGATCATCCTGGAGCTCAACCAATGGATCGGCCAAGGGGTGGAGCTTTGCGCCAAATGGGGCGGCCTGGCGGATCAGGGGATCCGAGTCCTCTGCCCGATCTATGGGACCACCATCGAGGGCGCTTACGCAGGGTCCTTCACATGGGGAGGGTCTGTCGGAGTCTGGAACAAGCTGCGGGTCGGGACCGACAACCCGGCTCCTGTGGAGGCGGCCGCCTCAATCCGCATCGCTTACAGCCGCTCCAGCCCACCGACTCCCCTGCCCACTCCGACGCCTCGCCCTACCCTGACCCCAACACCTATTGGGTAGGAGGGGTGAGGGGCCGAACTCCATTTCGGCCTACAATCCAGGAGCGAAGAAGCGAGCCGCTATGGGGCATGCAGCGCCGCCAGCATGTCCTCGATCAGGTGCTCGTCGGTGAACGTGCCTTTCTCCAGCACAGCATACGCCTGCTGGCGCAGGCGGGCTTGCTCCTCCGGAGCCAGGCTCCGGGCGGTGATCACCAGAACCGGGATGCGGCGCAGCTGCTCATCCGCCTTCAGGGCCTCCAGCACGGCGAAGCCGTCCATCCCCGGCATCATCAGGTCCAGGAGAATCACATCGGGAGGCTCCCTCCGGATCCGCTCCAGGGCCTCATCGCCCCGATCCACCGCCTCCACGTAGAAGGTCCCCCGGGATTGCAGGATCCGCCGAATCAGCCGCACCGCGTCCGGGTCGTCGTCCACGATCAGCACCCGCCGGCTGCGCGGGTCCAGCTGATCCAGGGCGGTGAGGAACCCCTCCGAGGGGGCCGCGGGAGCTTCCAGCGTGTGAACCCATCCCGCCCCTAAGGCGAACTTCTCTACTGGGAAGGTGTGCCCGGAGGCATTGATGACCACCGTCTCCTCCGGTCGGATGCGCCCGGAGGCGATCAGCTTGAAGGCCCCCGCGAAGGCAGCGGCCGCTGCCGGCTCCATGGAGAGGCCCTCCATCTTGGCCAGCAGATGCATCGCCCGGTAGGTTTCCTCATCGCTCACCGTCTCCATGGCTCCATCGGTCTCCTGGACGATGCGGCGCAGCGCTGGATAAGCCGGGCCGGGGTCACCGGTGGCCAGGGTGGCGACACGGGTGCGGGGGGTGCGGACCACCCGGGCCTGCTCCAGGCCCAGGCGGAACGATTCCACTATGGGCGCGCAGCCCTCCGCCTGGATCACCCCGATGCGGGGGATCCGTTCCACCAGGCCGATGGCGTTCAGCTCCCGGAATCCCTTCCACACCCCGATGGGCCCCATCCCGCCGCTGACGGCCTGGATATACCAGTCCGGCGCCCGCCAGCCCAGCTGCTCAGCGATCTCAAAGGCGATGGTCTTCATGCTCTCGCGGGCCGCCAAGCTCCGGATCCCCCGATCCAGGAACAGTCCCCGTCGCTCAGCGAACTGGGCAGCCACCTGTTTGGTCTGATCGTAGGTCCCTGTCACCTTGATGACCTCGGCCCCGTAGAGGGCCACCTCCCGCATCTTGTCGGCGGGGGCCGAGCTCACTAAGAAGGCCCACAGTTGGATGCCAGCCCGCGCGCAGTAGGCGGCATACGAAATGGCGACGTTCCCGGTGGAGGCAACCACCATCTCCTGCAGGCCCGCCTCCCGGGTCACCGAGATGGCCAGGGAGGCCTGGCGGTCCTTGAAGGAGCCCGTGGGGTTCTGGCGCTCGTCTTTGATGTAGAGGCGAGGCCGGCCCAGCATCAGCCTCAGGTTCTCCGCCCGCAGCAACGGTGTGCCCCCCTCCTCCATGGTGACGATGTGGAGATCCTGGCGCAGGGGCAGGAGCTCCCGGTAGCGCCACATGGTGAAGGGGCGGTGGCGGAGCAGCCGATCCCACCGCTGGCGGACGGCCTCCAGGTCGTAGACCACATCCAGCCAGTCGCCTCCGCAACGCGGACAGCGGATCTCAAAACGAAGGTAAGGCCACTGATGGCTACAAGCCGCGCAGCGCAGCCACATCCCGGGAATCCTCCGATTCGAGACCGAGGGCCCGTCGGATATGAAGATCGAAGGGAGGATAGAGGATCCCCTTCTCGGTGACGATGCCCGTGATGTAGCGGGCGGGGGTGACGTCGAAGGCGGGGTTCGCCGCCCGAGCCCCTCGGGGGGCGATGGGCACTCCCTCGATCTCCAGCATCTCCCGCTCGTCCCGCTCCTCGATGGGGATGGCATCCCCGCGGGGAGTGTGCGGGTCGATGGTGGATGTAGGCGCCACCACGTAGAAGGGGATCCCATGCTCCCGCGCCAGGATCGCCAAGGTGTAGGTGCCCACTTTGTTGGCCACGTCGCCGTTGGCCGCGACGCGGTCCGCCCCCACCAGCACGATGTTCACTTTTCCTTTGCGCATGAAGTAGCCGGCGGCGCCGTCGGCGATCACGGTGAAGGGGATGCCCAGCTGGAGCAGCTCCCAGGCGGTCAGCCGAGCGCCCTGCAGGCGCGGGCGGGTTTCATCCACCAGGACGTGGATGCGCTTGCCCTGTTCGTGGGCGGTGCGGATCACCCCCAGGGCGGTGCCGTAATCCACCGTGGCCAGGGCTCCCGTGTTGCAGTGATGCAGGATGGTGTCGCCGTCCCGGATGAGGGTCGCTCCGTACTTTCCCATCCGACGGTTGGTCTCCACGTCTTCCTCAGCGATGCGGAGCGCTTCCGCCACCAAGGCCTCGCGCACCGCCTGGGGATCCTCCAGCCCTTCGTCAGCAGCCCGGCGGAGCATTCGATCCACCGCCCAGAACAGGTTCACCGCGGTGGGCCGGGAGGCCTTCAGCAAGCGAGCCGCTGCCTCCAGGTCCCGCAACAACGCGGCGCGGTCGACGGCAGGGCTGCGCAGGGCGGCCAGGGCCATCCCAAAGGCGGCTGCTGCGCCGATGGCCGGAGCGCCCCGGACGGCCATAGCGCGGATCGCCTCAGCGACGGCCTCGGGGGCCTCGCACTCCAGGATCGCCAGCTCATGGGGCAACCGCCGTTGATCGATCAGCTGCAGGACCCCGTTGTGCCATTCCACGCTGCGCATGCAGCGCCTCCGATCGCCACATGGGTGGAGAAAGCGCGATCTGCCGTGCGCTCCGGCTTTTTATGGATTTTACCCTAAAGCGAGGCAAAGATCTTCCGGAGTCCCGAGGCCTTCCAGTGTTTCCAAGTGCGAGAGGGGTGGGGGCGCCGGGGAATTGATTCCTGATCGACGGGTTCTGAATATGTGGGGTCGGGGGCGACCTCGCAGGTCTCGGTAGGGGCAACCTGGCGGGTCGCCCCTACCAGATCCGCGGCAACAGAAGGGACCGGATACCCGAAGGGGCCCGGCCCCGGGATCTGCAGAGCGCCTGGACGGGACGGCGTCAGCGCCCGCCGGAGGCCCGCTTGACGATCTTCACGCGGCCCGCCAGGGGACGCTCCTCGCCGGGCTTCCCCTTCCCTTTCGGCGCGGCCTTCGCCGCCAGCAACCGATCCCGCTGCTGGGCCTCCTCCACCGAGAGCCCCTCCAGCACCGCCTGACGGGAGAGGCGGATCTTGCCGTCTTCATCGATGTGGGTGACCATCACCAGGATCTGGTCGCCCACCCGCACCACGTCCTCGATGCGGTTGACCTTCTGGTCGGCGATCTGGGAGATGTGAACCATCCCCACCGCACCGGGAAGGATCTCGACGAAGGCCCCGAAGTCGGTGATGCGGATGACCTTCCCCAGGTAGATCTTGCCCACTTGGGGCTCCTCGGCGTAGGCCTCGATCTTGAGTCGGGCGCTCTCGGCGTCAGCCAAGCTGGTGGCGGCGATGTAGACCGTCCCATCCTCTTCGATGTCGATCTGGGTGTGGGTCTCCTCCTGGATCTTGCGGATGGTCTTGCCCCCCGGCCCGATGAGAGCGCCGATCTTCTCGGTTGGGATCTGCACGGTGAAGATCCGCGGGGCGTGCGGCTTCAGCTCCGGCCGCGGCGCGGGCAGGACCTCCAACATCTTCTCCAGGATATAGAGGCGGGCCTCCCGGGCCTGGTAGAGGGCTTCTGCGAGCACGTGGTAGGGCAGCCCCTTGATCTTCACGTCCATCTGCAAGGCGGTGATCCCATCCGCCGTGCCAGCGACCTTGAAGTCCATGTCCCCCAGGTGGTCCTCCATGCCCTGGATGTCTGTGAGGATCACGTACTTCTGCCAGGTCTCATCAGCAGTCACCAAGCCCATGGCCGCGCCGGAGACCGGCTTGCGGATCGGCACCCCGGCGTCCATCAGGGCGAGGGTGGAGCCGCAGACGCTGGCCATAGAGGTGGAGCCGTTGGAGGAGAGCACCTCGCTCACCACCCGGATGGTGTAAGGGAACTCCTCCTCGAGGGGGATCACCGGCAGCAGCGCCCGCTCCGCCAGGGCGCCGTGGCCGATCTCCCGGCGGGAGGCCCCGCGCAGCACCCGCACTTCACCAGTGGAGAAGGGCGGGAAGTTGTAATGGTGGATATAGCGCTTGGTCTCCTCGGGGGCCAGCGTGTCCAGCTCCTGCTGCTCGGCCAGGGTGGCCAGGGTGGCCACCGAGAGGACCTGGGTTTCCCCCCGGGTGAAGATCGCCGAGCCGTGAGCCCGGGGCGCCACGTTCACCTCGCACCAGATGGGCCGGACGTCCTTCGGCCCGCGCCCGTCCGGCCGGCGGCCCTCCTCGAGGATGCGGCGGCGAACCTCCTCCCGCAGCGCCTCGTGGAAGCTCTCCTTCACCTGAGCCTGTTCATACTCCGAGAGGGTCTGGAGGATCTCCTCCTCCAGCTCGTCCAGCGCCTCGTTCCGCTTGTCCTTGTCAAAATACGTGTCCAGGATCTCCGCGATCTGGCCATCCAAGCGGGCGCGGACGGCCTGGCGGACCTCCTCGAAGATGGCAAAGGGCTTGTAGGCGGCCTTCGGCTTGCCGATGGCGGCGCGCATCTCCTCCTGGAGGGCGATGAGGGGCTGCATGGCCTCGTGGCCCAGGCGGATCGCTTCCACCATCAGATCCTCAGGGATCTCGTTCGCCCCCGCCTCGGCCATGATCACCGCATCTGCTGTGCCCGCCAGCCGCAGGTCCAGCTGGCTGCGCTCCATCTGGGCGACCGTAGGGTTAACGACGAGCTGCCCGTCGATGTAGCCCACGCGCACCGCCCCCACCGGACCGAACCAGGGGATGTCCGAGATGGTCAGGGCCGCCGACGCAGCGATGATGGAGGGAATGTCCAGGTGATACTCCGGATCCGCGGAGAGGCTGGTCAGGATGATCTGGACATCGTTGCGCAGGTCCTTGGGGAAGAGGGGGCGGAGGGGGCGATCCACCAAGCGGGCGGTGAGGATAGCGTTCTCCGAGGGCTTGCCCTCCCGACGCTGGAAGCTGCCGGGGATGCGACCCGCCGCGTAGAGCCGTTCCTCGAAATCCACGCTCAGGGGGAAGAAATCGATGCTCTCCCGCGGCTCCTTCGCCATGGTGGCTGTGGCCAGGATCATCGTGTCGCCGACGCGGACGACCACCGCGCCGTTGGCCTGCCAGGCGAAGTAGCCGGCCTCGATGACGATCTCCTTGTCGCCGACTATCGTTTTGAAAACGTGCTTCTCTCGCCTCATGTCCGATCACGCCCCTCCGGCTCCGATGACATCACATCCTTTCATCCCGAACAGGAACCCCTGCGCGGCTGACGATCCAGACATCCGCGCCTGCCTCCGCAGGCGCCAGCGCCTCGCGCGGAGTTTGGGACGTCCTCCCGCATCCGCCCATCGGATCATTTGCGCAGGCCCAGCTGCTCCAAGATCGCGCGATAGCGCTGCGGATCCACTCGGGCCAAGTAACGAAGCTGGCGCCGGCGCTTGCTGACCAGCTTCAAGAGGCCGACCCGGGAATGCTCATCGTGCTTGTGCTGCTGGAGATGCTCGGTCAGGCGATTGATCCGCTCCGTCAGGATGGCGATCTGGACCTCCGGCGAGCCGGTGTCCGACTCATGGCGCCGGAACTTCTCGATCTGCTGCTGCTTTTCCTCTTTCGAAAGGCTCACCGCGCTTCCCTCCCATCTGGAATCGAATCCTAGATTGTTTTTCCAATTTGCCTATTGTAATCTGCGGGCAGGAGTTCAGCAAAACCATCCCAAACGATGCGGAAAACCCGAAGAGGCGTGGGGCCAGAGGCCGAGGCTTCTCCGATCTTGACGAGGGTTCCAAAGATGTGATATATTCGGAGTACGCGGGCCCGTGGTGTAGCCTGGCCTAACACGCCGCCCTGTCAAGGCGGAGATCGCGGGTTCAAATCCCGTCGGGCCCGCTCA
>JAGHYO010000127.1 GCA_017743605.1 Thermoflexus sp.
GGAAATGGGACACCGCCCGCTCCCGCTGGATCCGGAAGCCCGCCTCCTCCAGCCGAGCGCGCATCCAGGCGGGATGAAAATCGAAATGCAACGGGGCGAACTCCACTGGCTCCGGTGAGAATGGCAACCAGGATTGGGCACCGATCACATAACGGAGGATGGCCTTCAGGTTCCGTTTGTTTGCGAACTCCAGGATGAAAACCCCGCCCGGCCGCAGGGCCTCATGGATCTCCCGCAACGCCCGGGGCACATCCCGGACATGGTGAATCACCCGGACCATGACGACGACGTCGAAGGACCCCGGCGCGAAAGGCAGGCGGTAGAGGTCGCCCACCACGAAGCGGAACCGAGGGTCATTCCCCCAGCGTTGCCGGGCTGCTTCGACCTGTGATCGCGCGTAGTCCAGGAGGAAAACTTCCTCATAGCCCGTATAAAGATCGGCCAGGCGCCCGAAGCCCGCGCCGATCTCCACCAGGCGTCGACCCCGCGGCGGCAGCAGCGCGCGCAGCGCGATCCGCTCCGCAAGGTCCTCGTAGGTCCGGCCCGCCCGCCAGAAGGCTTCGTAATCGGTCCCTTCGTAATTGCAGATCGGAGGCCCAGCAGGGGCTTCCAGCATCCCGTATCCTCCCGCGTCTCATCCTCCGAGCAGACGCCAGCTCAAAAGCCCTAGCCCGGCCAGCCCGCTGAGCCATAGGATCCCGCGATCCCACAGCGAGCCGGTCCGCCAGCGGGCCAGGCGCAGGCGCTGCCTGGAGAAGGGCCATAGCCAGGGGATGCCACGAGGGGTGAGGGCATCCAGCAACAGGTGAGAGAGATACCCAGCGGCCCATGCCCCGGCCAGGCCGGGATCCCGCAAGAGCAGCGCGCCCAGCAGGCTCCAGAGGCACGCCATCGCCAGGGAATGCGTGGGGCCCCGATGGGGCAGGCGGACCAGCATCCACAGCAGAAAGCCAGCGCCCAGGCCCACGGCCGATACCTCCGAGGAGCGCAGAAGGTAGCCTCCCAGCGCCCCGCCCGCTGCGGCCAGCGCGCCCAGCGTCTGTGCCCCTCGTCCCACCGAGCCCGCATCCAGGTCCACATCCGGGACCGCGCTGGCAAAGGCGCCCAGGGCGCCTCCCAGCGGCCCGCCCACCCAAAAGCCCAGGACAGATCCTACAACGATGTGTGTGCGCAACCGCATCTGGATCTTCGATCTCCCAACTGCGGAGGTCCGGGGCTGAAGCCTCTCCTGCAGAAAGATCGACGTTTGTAGGAGCGGCTTTCGCCGCGACAGCACCTTCTCGAAGACGGAGGTCGGGGCTGAAGCCCCTCCTACAAAAAGATCGATGGGGTAGGAGCGGCTTTCGCCGCGACCCTGTGAGCATTGAAGACAGGGTTCGGGGCGAAAGCCCCTCCTACAAAAAGATCAATGTTTGGTAGGAGCGGCTTCAGCCGCGACCCATCGCGGATCGAAGACGGGGGTTCGGGGCGAAAGCTCCTCCCACAAAAAGATCGATGTTTGGTGGGAGCGGCTTTCGCCGCGACATTGCCATCTCGAAGACGGAGGTCGGGGCGAAAGCCCCTCCTACAAAAAGATCGATGTTTGCGGGAGCGGCTTCCGCTGCGACCCCCACGTCATCGAAGACCCGCGTTCGGGGCCGAAGCCCCTCCTACAAAGAGCGACCTCTTCCTTCGCATGCCCGAGGCGAACTTTCCCCATTCGACATGGGCCGACCGCTGGCGGAGGGCGTTCCGCCCCTCAGGGCCCCGGGATCAGATCCAGCAGCGCCTGGAGATCCTTCAGCAGCAGCAACAGCTTCCCCACCACCGGGTCCAGCCCCGAGGCCCCCAGGGCGATGTCCACCGGCTGATCGAAATTCACTGGGATCTGGGTGCGAACCGGGACCGTCATGTTCAGCCGGACCGGAAGGCGGGTCCCCGGAGGCAGATTGATGAGCACCGTCCCGTTGATGGTGCCCCCGCTCCCCGGCAACCGGAACGTTGCCGCCGTGGTGATCGGCACAGGCGCCAGGGTCACTACCACCGTGTCCTGCTGCACCGGGAGCTCAAACGCTACCGGGACCGACTGCCGGATCGGGATGGTAGTGGAGATCCGGGTGCCCCCCAAGTCCTGGACAATGGCCTCCAGGCGGGCGACCGTCCCATTGACGGCGGATTTCAGGGAGGCCAGCTGCATGTAAAGCAGCCCCAGCGCGATCACCAGGATCAGGTTGACGGTGAACGAGAAAAGGATCGCAATGGTTTGGAAAGCCCGCCATATCCTTCGTAGGGAATCCATAGACGTCTCCTGAAAAGTGGGATCCTACGCAGGCGATTACCGGAGGTCCGGATCCGGTTCCACCTCTACCTGCACCCCTTCGGGCTCTACATCGGCCACCCAGGTGCGGGCCGGGAAGCCCGCCTCCTCGAAGGCGGCGGCCATCGCAGCCGCGATGGCCTCGTGGCCCTCGGGGGCGAAAGCCGCCAGCGCCGGGCCGGAGCCGCTGATACACACCGCGGCGGCCCCGGCCGCCCGCGCGGCCTGAACCGCCCGCTCGTAGCCTGGGATCAGGCCCGCCCGATAGGGCTCGTGCACCCGATCTCGCATCGCTCGCCCGAGCAACCCCCAGTCCCCCTCCCGGAAGGCATGCACCAGCAGCGCCACATGCCCGATCTGCGCGACTACATCGGAGAGGGGGAATTGAGCGGGGAGCAGGCAGCGGGCCATCTCAGTGGAGACCTGGACCGCCGGGAGGGCAAGGGCCACCCGCATCGGGATGGTCGGCACCCGGGCGGCGATCCAGCCTTCCTCGTTCCGGGTCACCAGCGTCAGGCCTCCAAGCAAGGCCGGCGCCACATTGTCTGGATGGCCCTCCAGGGCCGTGGCCAGCTCCAGCAGATCCCCCCACGATCCCCTCCGCCCCAGCCAGGCTGCGGCCAAGGCCAGCCCGCCCACCGCCGCCGCCGCGCTGGAGCCGAGCCCGGACATCAGAGGGATCCGGTTGCAGCAGCGCAGCCGCATGGGGGGCAACATCATCCCCGCCTGCTCGAACAGCGCCGCCGCGCTGCGCACCACCCGGTTCGTCACATCCCGCGGGAGGACGTCCGCCCCTTCCCCCTCGAGGGCGACCTCCAGCGCCGGGGCCGGCTCCGCCTCGATCTCGTTATACAGCGCGACGGCCAGCCCCATCGCATCGAACCCCGGGCCCAGGTTGGCGATCGTCGCAGGCACCCGCACCTGGATCCGCATGCTGCCTCCCATCGTTGAGGACTCCAACGGTTTCCCCAGGATATCCGGAGGTCCGGCCGCGCGCCAGCCGGCGGATCTTCTTGTCACCGGCCCCGCTCGGCCTCTGCGATGGCGCGAAAGCGCTCCCAGACGATGGGCGCGTGCGCGCGGGCCTCGGCGGCGATCCGTTCCTCATCCAGGGTGAGCAGCTGACGATCCTTCATCAGGATCCGCCCTCCGCAGATCGTCGTGGTGACGTGGGAGCCGTCGATCCCGAAGATCAGATGCCACGAGAGGTTCTCCGCCGTCAGCGGCGTGTAGGGTCGGTAATCCAGGAGGATCATGTCCGCGTAGGCGCCGGGGGCGATGACCCCCAGGGGATGCGGCCAGAAGAGGGCAGCGATGCGGGCGTTCTCCCGATAGACCATAGCGAGCGCCTCCTCCGCACCCATTGCTTGCGGGTCCCTGGAGTGGACCTTGTGCACTAGGTAGGCGGTCTTCATCTCCGCAAACATGTTGTTGGAGAACCCGTCGTTGCCCAGCCCGACCGTCACCCCGGCGGCCTGCATCACGCCCACTGGCGCCACCCCGACGGCGTTGTTCATGTTCGAGCGGGGTTGATGGCTCACTTTGCTCTGGGTGCGGGCCAGCAGCGCGATCTCCCCAGCATCGACGTGCACGCAGTGCGCGCACAGGGTTTGGGGGCCCAGCACGCCTTCCCGCGCCAGCCGCTCCACCGTGCGGACCCCATAGATCGTCAGGCTGTGGCCCTCATCGGCCGCGTCCTCCGCCACGTGGATGTGGAAGCCGACTCCCAGGTCCTGGGCCTCGGCCACAGCATGCGCCATGGTCTCCGGCCCCACAGTGAAGGAGGCGTGGAGGCCGAAGGAGGCCGCCAGCCTGTCTCCCCGGGGATCCCCTGTTGCTCGCCATCTCTGGACTTGGCGGATGAACCGCGCGTTCTCCTTGATCCCGGCATGTGCCCCCTGAGGGCCGTTGCGATCGGTGACCTCATAGCACAGGCAGGCCCGCAGTCCGGCTTCCACCACGGCCTCGGCGAGGATATCCAGCGAGCCATCGATGCATGAAGGGCTGGCATGATGATCGATCAGGGTGGTCGTGCCGTGGCGGATGGCGTCGATCAAGCAGACCAGGGCTGAAAGGCGCACCGCCTTCTCGTCCAGGGCGCGGTCCAGTCGCCACCACAGGCGGCGCAGGATGTGGGGGAAGTTCGTCGGCGGCTCGTCGTGCAAGGGCATGCCCCGGGCAAAGGCCCCGTAAAAATGCGTGTGGGCGCAGATGCTGCCTGGGAAGACCAGCTGACCCTGAGCATCCAGGACTTCCGCCTCGGGGTAGCGCGTCCGCACCTCCGCCGCGGGCCCTACCATCACGATCCGATCCCCCTCGACCGCCACTGCCCCATCCTGGATTACCCGGGGCGGATCCTCCATGGTGCACACGATGCCGTGCGCGATCAGCCAGGCCATCCCGGCCTCCTGTGGAGTGGGATAATACCTATGGATTTTCTGGTAGGACGGGCTTCAGCCACGAACCTCCGTTTCCGAGACGGGAATGTCGCGGCGAAAGCCGCTCCTATCAACATCGGTCTTTGGTAGGAGGGGCTTTCGCCCCGAACCCTCCGTCTTCAATCCCGCGAGGTCGCGTCTTGTAGCCGAAACAAATTTCGGCCTACAAAGGCGATGGGTCGCGGAGAAAACCGCTCCTGCGGCGGTTGCCCTCCTAGGTCGGCCTATCATGGGGTTGCACCAAAGTTGCTTTTTCCACAAGTTTACAATACAACAAAACCGATCCCGGGGCACTGACCTGAACGCGAGGATAGGGGGATGGCCAGAGAGCCGGTGGCGATCAAGGGCGTGGGGGATGCGTTGTGGTTCTCCTTCGGGCCAGAGCCATGGCCCGAGGCCCTGCGGGCGCTGGAGGCCCGGCTGTCGGCCAACCCGAGCTTCTTTGTTGGCGGCCGGGTGGTCCTTGCCTTGGGGGATCGGATCGTGGAGGAGGCCGACCTGCTGGCCGCCCTGGCCTTGCTGAACCGCTTCGGACTCACCCTGAGCAGCATATGGGCAGATCATCCGGTCACCCAGGCCCTGGTGCGACGGCTAGGACTGCCCCTCCAGAGCCCTCCGGTGACAGAGCGTACTCCTGAAACCCGAGAGCTCCCCTTGGAGCCGGCGTGGGTGATCCGCCGGACCTTGCGCGCGGGCCACTATCTGCAGGTGGCGGGGCATCTCTGCGTGATCGGGGATGTGCATCCGGGGGCAGAGGTCGCCGCCACGGGCGACATCGTGATCTGGGGGCGCCTGCTGGGGACAGCGCACGCTGGCTGTGAAGGGAACGATGAGGCCGCCGTCTACGCCCTGGAGCTCCGCCCGGTCCAGCTGCGCATCGGGCGCCACATCGCCCGCTCGCCTGAGGAGCCCCGCCGGCCGATCCCAGAGCAAGCCATCGTTCAGAACGGCCAGATCGTAGTGGAGCCTTGGCGTCCTCTTTCGCGAGTGGAACGCTGGTTCGGCCGCTTTTTTTAAATCGAAGACGTTCCCTTTCTCCGGCATTTATAAAGCAGGAGGTTCGCCATGAGCGCGCAGGTGGTCACGGTCACCTCCGGCAAGGGCGGGGCGGGCAAGACGACGGTGACAGCGAACGTGGGGATGGCCCTGGCCCTGGATAGCAAGAAGGTGGTGTGCATCGACGCGGACATCGGTTTGAGAAACCTGGATGTGGTCCTGGGGCTGGAGAACCGCATCGTCTACGACATCGTCCACGTGGTGGAAGGCCGCTGCCGCACCCGCCAGGCCCTCGTCCGCGACAAGCGGGTCCCCAACCTCTACCTGATGCCTGCTGCCCAGAGCCGGGATAAATCCGCCGTTAGGCCGGAGGACATGGTCCGCATCTGCGAGGAACTACGGTCCGACTTCGATTACATCCTCATCGACTCTGCCGCTGGCATCGAGGAAGGCTTCCGCACTGCCCTGGCACCCGCGGAGCTTATCCTCCTGGTCACCAACCCGGAGGTGGCTGCGGTGCGGGACGCGGACCGCGTGATCGGGCTGGTAGAGGCGATGGGCAAGCCGGCCCCCAAACTGATCGTCAACCGCCTGAAGCCGGACATGGTCCGCCGGGGCGACATGCTGGACACCTCAGATGTGCTGGAGATCCTAGCCATCGAGCTGCTGGGGGTGATCCCGGAGGACGAACAGGTCATCGTCGCTACCAACCGGGGGACCCCGGTGGTGCTGGAGGAACGGTCGCCGGCGGGCCAGGCCTTCCGGGCGATCGCTCGCCGCCTGATGGGGGAAAACGTCCCCCTTTTCCCCTCCGAGGATGGACACGGGATTTTGAGCTGGTTGCGCCGGCTGGTGCGCAGCGGAGGTGGCCGATGAGCTGGCTGGATCGACTGCGAGGGCGGCCCTCCCCCCGGGAGACCGCCAAGCAACGCCTGCAGGTGATCCTGGTTCA
>JAGHYO010000003.1 GCA_017743605.1 Thermoflexus sp.
CAGTCCAGACGCTGGGCGGCGATCTCCACCAGCCGGCGGAGGAGGGGCGACAGCGCCGGCCCGGGGAGCCCCTGGCGGGACGCCCATGCCAGCCCCTCTCGGCCGGTCCGCTCCGCCTGTTCTAAATCCGCCACCTGCATATGCGCGTCCACCAGGCCGCAGAAGGCCTGCAGCGCCCGGGGCGCGTCGCCTAGGGTCTGGGCAAGCTGCAACAGCCGTTCTAGAGCAGGCAGATCCATGGGGGCCAGCCGGGTGACCTGTTCGAAGACGGCGAGCGCCACACGTGGATCTTCCAGATGCAGGAAATAGGCCCCCAGGGTTCGGAATTTGCTCACCGCCGCCGGGGTATGGCCGCTCCAAGCCAGAAGCTGCCCGAGGATGAGATGGGTCAGCGGGGCGAAGGGAGCGCTGGCCAAGATCCGCAGCGCCTCCTCCAGCGCGCTGTAGAACAGGCCCAGCTGGGCCCATGTATAAGTTTGCCCTAGATCTAAGAGCACCCGCTCCCCTTGGGGAGCGAGCAGGGCGTCGGCCAGGGTGAGCCGGAACGGCATGCCAGCCGTCCACTGGTCCAGCGCCTGCCGGATCCAGAGGATCCGATCCTCCCAGGTCGGGCTCTCCAGCATCTGACGAGCCTCTTCTATGAAGGCCGCCTGACGATCCGGATGCTGGGGGAGCCAAGATCGCAGGAAGCGATAGCGCTCCCGGAGGGCCTCCTGGCTTTCCTCCCGAGCGAGCTCCCGATCCAAGGACTCCAGAGCCTCCAGGTAGCGCAGCGCAGCGGACGCCGCCGCGCCCTGTCGTTCCTCACAGCGGGCCAGCAAGAGGAGGCCAGCGAAGGCGTAGGTGGGAACGTCCGTGGCGCGCCGGAGATACGAGGCGGCTTCCTCGCAACGCTGGAGCTCGGCGAGCGCGGCACCAATGGCGAGCGGCAGGGCCGGGTGCTCCAGCCCGGCGGCGCGCACCTGTTCGTAAAAGGCCAGCGCCTCCCGCAGCTGGCCCTGAGCGTGGGCGTCCACCGCTCGACCCAGGAGGGCGTTGATTCGGAACCACTCCGATTCAGAGAACGAGCCCGGTTCCTCTGAGAACACAAGATCCGCCAGCTCCCGAAGCGCCTGGGAGAGGGCGCGGCGGATCGGATCTGCGGGGACTTCGGCCTCCTCCGGGGCCAGCATCCAGAGGGCCTCGGCGCGAGCCTGCTCCCCCTCGCCGCTTTCGGCCCTGGACGTCGGCCGGGGCAGAGGGCCAGTGCCGATCCGTCGGGCCAGATGGGCGCGCAGCCAGTCCCGGGCCTGCAACGCCTGCGGGTGATCTGGATCCAGGGCGAGGGCCGCGTCGACGGCGTCGAGAGCCCTTTGCAGATCCCCTTGTTGGATCCAGGCGCGGACCAGGGCCAGATCCACCCGGATGGCCGCCTCGCGCTGATCCAACTGGCGATACGCCCAGGCCAGGGCCTCCAGCGTCTCGATCCGGCCAGGATCCAGGCGGACGGCCTGGGCCCATGCCTGGATGGCGTGTCGGAGATCCCCGCGATCGGCGAACAGCCGGCCGGCTCGGTAGTAATGGGCCGCCGCCTCCGCCGCCCGGCCGGCGCGCTGATGCACCTCGGCGAGGCGCCACACCGGCGCGGGGTCCTCGGGGCGAAGGCGCTCCAGCTGCTGGAAGGCCTCCAAGGCCTCTTCATAGCGCCCGGCCTCCATACAGGCCAGGCCCAGCCCGGTTAGGGCCTGCGGCTCCTCCGGCGCCACCGTCAGGGCCTCGCGATAGGCCGCAATGGCCGCCGCCCACCGCTTCTGCCAGAGCGCGGCATGGCCACGCTGCATCGCCTGTTCATACCGCAGGCGATCTTCCTCCACTGTAGGTCCCTCGCCTTTTGGATCCGTCAAATTCAAAGTATACCAGCAGGGAATCTGGCTTGAAAGGGCCTCCCGGGACCGTTACAATAACCACAGATCCCAAGGAAGGCAGGGGATCCCTTCGTGGTGCAAGGAGGCCGGACGATGGGTCGTATCACCCCTCGCCAAGAGGATTACAGTCAGTGGTATTTGGACGTCATCCGGGAGGCGCAGCTGGCTGATTACGCTCCAATCCGTGGATGCGTGGTTTTCCGACCCTATGGCTACGCGATTTGGGAGCACATCCAGGCGGCCGTGGACCGACGGTTCAAGGCTCTTGGCTATCGGAACGCCTATTTCCCGATGTTCATCCCTTACTCCTTTATCCAAAGAGAAAAGGAGCACGTGAGCGGCTTCTCGCCGGAGCTGGCGGTGGTGACCATCGGGGGCGGGGAGACGCTGGAAGAGCCGCTGGTGGTGCGCCCCACCTCCGAAACCATCATCGGCTACATGTATGCCCAGTGGATCCAATCCTACCGGGACCTGCCGCTGCGGATCAACCAGTGGTGTAACGTGGTGCGCTGGGAGAAACGCACGCGTCCTTTCCTACGGACGCTGGAGTTCCTCTGGCAGGAAGCCCACTCGGTCTTCGCCACGTACGAGGAGGCGGAGGAGGAAGCGCTACGGGTGCTGGATCTCTACACCGATTTCGCCGTGGAAGACGCCGCCATCCCGGTGATCCAGGGCCGCAAGAGCGAGTCGGAGAAGTTTGCCGGCGCGCTGCGCAGCTACACCATCGAGGCCCTCATGGGGGACGGCCGCGCCCTGCAATCCGCCACCTCCCATAATCTGGGCCAGAACTTCTCCTGCGCCTTCGAGATTCGCTACCTGGATGCCCAGAACCAGATGCAATACGCTTGGACCACCTCCCATGGCCTTTCCACGCGGGTGGTGGGGGCTGTGATCATGGCGCACGGCGATGACCGCGGGTTGATCCTGCCGCCGCGCCTGGCCCCCAGCCAGGTCATCATCGTGCCCATCTGGAAAGGTGAGGAGGAGCGCTCCCGGGTGCTGGAGGCCTGCGAGCAGGCGCGTCGCATGCTGCAACCCGAGATCCGGGTGGAGGTGGACGCCCGGGAGGAATACACACCGGGGTGGAAGTTCAACGAGTGGGAGCTGCGGGGGGTGCCGCTGCGCCTCGAGATCGGCCCGCGGGACGTGGCCGAGCGCCAGGTCGTGCTGGCCCGGCGGGACCAGCCCGGCCCCCAAGGCAAGCGGACGGTCCCAATGGACGGCCTGCTGGGGGCGGTCCAGGAGGCCCTTCGCGCTATCCAGGCCGACCTCTACCAGCGTGCCCTGGCCTTCCACAAGGCGCATACCCATTACCCGGAGACCTACGAGCAGCTGCGGGAGGCCGTCGCGGACGGCTTCGCGTGGGCCTGGTGGTGCGGGAGCCCGGAGTGCGAGGGCCGGATCAAGGCGGACACCACGGCGACCAACCGGTGCATCCCGCTGGAGCAGCCCGGCGGTCAGGGGCGGTGCATCGTCTGCGGCGTGCCGGCCCGAGAGATGTCCGTTTTCGCCCGCGCCTACTGAGCGGATGGAACCCTTGAACGGAGGAAGGGGACCATGGATTTCATGATCGTCGGATCGGCGGAGACACCGGGGCTGCGATGGTTCCGCCAGGGATTGTGGCAGGTCCTGCGGGCCCACAGGCATGTGTTCCTGGAGGAGCCTACCCCTGCCGTCCGCCTGGTGCTGAATTTCACCCGCCCGGAGCGCCCGCGCCCCTTCCGGCGCAAATCCCAGGGCACCTTTGTGGCCTCCGCTGTCGAGCTGCCGGAGGCTCCCGCGGACTTCCTGAAGACCTGCTACCCCATCCTGGTCCGTGCCCTCTCCAACCTCCTCATCGCCCTGGTCCCGGGCGGCCGGATCTCCTCGGCCAACGGAGCGCGCTGGGAAGCCCACTTCATCACCTTAGAGCTGGGCCATTATGTCGAGGCCTGCGGGGAGGATGAGACGGATTTCTTCGAACGGATCTACCGGCGCCTGGCCCCCCTAGCCCAGGCTCGGCTAGTGATCAACAATGAGTTCCACACGGATCTCCCCCCGGAGCTCTGGAACGGCAACGAGCGGACAGAGAAGTTGAAGGAAGCGGGACGGTTCCTGGCCCGCTTGAACCTGCTGCCCGCCCCTTTCTCCCTGGAGGAGATCCTCCCACCCCGGGATTTCCAGCACGTCAAGCGGCTTTACGGGCTGGGGGGCCTGAGCTACGGCAACCTGAGCGTTCGGGAGGATGCCCAGCGCTTCTGGATGAGCGCCAGCGGCGTGGACAAAGGGAACCTCCAGATCATCGGGCGGGACATCTTGTTGGTGAAGGACTACGACGCGAAGCGTAATGTGATCCTCCTCAGTGTCCCGCCCCACATTGAACCCCGGCGCGTCTCCGTGGACGCCATTGAGCACTGGATGATCTACCGGGAGCACCCCGAGGTGGGAGCGATCATCCACGTCCACGCCTGGATGGAGGGCATCCCCGTGACCACCGTGAACTATCCGTGTGGGACGTGGGAGCTGGCGGAAGAGGTGGCCGAGCTGGTGCGCCGGGCTCCCGATCCCGCACAAGCGGTGATCGGGCTGCGCAACCACGGGATCACCGTCACCGGCCGCAGCCTGGAGGACATCATGGAGCGCCTGCGCGGGCGCGTCATCCCTCAGGTGCCTATGGAGTAGGGGCACAGCGCCGCTGCGCCCTTACCCCCGGCGGATGGGTGGACTCGATGATGGAGCAGCTCCGGTTCCGGCTTTCGATCCCGGCCGCCGGGCTGTTGCTGGCGCTGGGGCTTCTGCTGAGCCCGCGGGCCCAGGGGCCCGGGGAGCGATTCTTCCCGGAGACCGGGCACACTGTCCGGGAGCCCTTTCTGAGCTTCTTCGAGGCGCACGGCGGGGTGGATTTCCTGGGCTATCCGGTCACCCCAGCGGTCCTAGAGCCCCCCGATCAGGTCCAGTGCTTCCAGTATGTCTGCCTGCGCTGGGATCCCCTGGCGCCGCCCGAGCAGGCTGTTCAGACCCTTCCCATCGCGGAGACCATGGGGCTGGGCGCGCCGCCGCTGCCGCCCGAACGCATCCCTATGGGGCGCCCGTTCCGCCGCTACGTCCCCGAGACCGGACACACCGTGAGCGCGATGTTCTTGGCCTTCTGGCTCCGCCATGGCGGCGCAAGGGTCATGGGGAACCCCATCACGGAGCCCTTCCTGGAGAACGGCCGCATCGTCCAAGTGTTCCAGCGGATGAAGGTGGGATGGGATCCGGTGGATCAGCGGGTGCGGCCGCTGCCCCTGGGAGAGCGTTACGCCCAGGCCCGCGGGATGAGCCCGCGGGTGCCTGCTCGCATCGCCGGGCCCTCGCCCGCCCTGAAGGCCCGGCTCCTCCTGCACCGTCCCATCCTGGCCGCCGGGGAAGTCCAGCGGGTCACCGTGCTGGTCACAGACGAGACCGGCCGGCCGGTGCCTCAGGCTCGGGTGCGCGTGGAGGCGCTGGGGACAGATCCCCTGGAGTGGATCACCGACGAGCAGGGGATGGCCGAGGGCTCGTTCAGGGTAGGAGCCTTCCCCAGCGGGACGTTGGTGGAGGTCCGGGTGGTCGCTTCCGATGGCCTCCGTCAGACGGAGACCTTCGCCGCCTTCCGAATCTGGCCGTGAGAAAACCCCGCAGGCCCCTTGAGAACCGGCGTTGCCCCGCATGGACCCGTTGGGCCTTCCCGCGGAGCACGCGGATCGCGGACATCGGCAAGCCCCGCTCCTCCATGCCGCCGTTGTGACCGCATGCTTAGAATCCGGTGGGTGAGGGCTGGGGGAGTTTGCCGTGGGGTCCGTTCGGATCCGACCCGGTCGAGATCACCGGGGATCCTATCGCAGGCGCATCGGGTCGCCACCATGCCCATAGAGCCGACCAGTCGATATGTCCACAGCGACTCAGCGGATCGGGCAGCGGCGTGAGCTCCGAGACCACCTGACGAGCCGCGCTCCCATCGGCCTTCATCAGCCAGAGACTGGCCCTGGGCTGGACCACATCCCAGCGAACGAAGAGGATGTGGCCCCCGGTGGCATCATAGAAGGGGCGCTCATCTCGAAAGCGATCGTCCTGTGTGAGCATACGTCGTTGACCGGTGCCGAGATCCAGCACCCAGATCCACCGTTGCGCCAGGGCGCTTTCTTGCCGCGCGTAAGCGGCCGCCGGAGGCGTTGGAGGGCCTGCGCTGTAAACGATGGATCCTCCGTCTGGAGCGAAAAACGGCTGAATGGGTGCCTGTTCAGTGGGCAAAGTCAGCCATCGGAAGGCTAACGTTTCCGGATCCATCAGGGCCAAGCCCTTGTTCGTCCAGGTCTCCCGCCCCTCGCCGACGATGACAGCCAGCTGGCCTGTGGGGGACCAGGAGAGCCAATCCGGGTGCAGCAGGACCTTCTGTTCCATACATTGGGGTTGCCCTCCCTCCGCCGGGATCCAGCAGAGAGGCATTCCGTCCTGTTCCGCCGTGGCAGAGGGCGTCCCCGTACAAGCCAGCAACCGGCGTCCATCGGGAGACCAGCCTGCCAAGCAGGGCAGACGGAGCTCGCTCGACGATGCGTACATGGCGGTGATCGTCCCCCTCAGGGAGAGCTTGCCCAGTCCCCACTCGAACCTTCCAAACTTATAGGCCATAAACTCATAAGCCAGCTCCTCTCCGTCTGGACTCCAGGCCCAGCGACCAAGGGTAAGGGTAATCCCACTCCCGATCAGGACCTGGATGCCTGCTTGAGGAGGCTCCCAGACCGCGATCTGTCCGCCCGTCCCGGAAAAAGCCAGCCGGTCTTCCGCGGGTGACCAAGCAAACGCACGGATCGGCCCCTCATCGATCCGCCGCCTCTCTCCGGTTCCGACCTCGACCGCCCAGAGGCTCTCCTCCTTGAGGAAGGCGACCCAGCGTCCATCCGGTGACCAGCGGGGGCAGCAATTCCGTCCATCATCAGTCAGACGGGTTTGCTGATACGTGTCTAAATCCATCACTTGCACATCTCCCCCCGCGATGTAGGCGATCTTCCCCAGCGAGGGGGCTGGGGGGATGGGCTCTCGCTCCTATCGGACCTCCAGCACTCCTCGGCATCCGATCGCTAGTCGGCCGTTCCCCACACGGTGCCCTCCGGAGGGCCATGGGAGTCCGGCGGATACAAGAATTGCTCCAGCTCCAGGGGAACGCTCACGCCGGGAGCGATGGGAACGGGAGTCCCTTCGTCGTTCAAGACCCACTCGCTTCCTTCAGGCACCAGCGCGTGTGTCCGCGCTCCCGCCGCGCCCACGATAGCGGCCAGGAGGGCCAGAACCGATCCCGCAACGAGAACCGCCCTTGCATCGCAGACCTCCTCGATAGGGCACCCAGGATTTCCGGCCCCAGTCTATCTGGCCGATGTTTCAGAGTCGTATCTGCCTTGTAACAGAATGTAACCGCCGTGTAACGAGGTGTAACTGCAATCAGGAAGCGGAAGGAAAGCGGATGGTGAAAAAAGTTCCCTGGCCAGCGCGGCTGCGGACACTGACCATCCCATCGTGGTGTTCCAAGACAGCTTTCACCAGCGCCAGCCCCAGGCCGCTGCCCTCCCGCCCGCGCGCATTCGATCCTCGATAGAGCTCCTCAAAGATGTGAGGCAGATCTTGAGGATCAATTGCGCATCCGGTGTCTGCCACTTCGATCACCACTGAGCGTCCATCTTCAAAGGCACGGATCTCGATCCAGTCGCCGGCCCGGGTGAATTTGATGGCGTTATCCAGCAAGTTGAAAAATGCCTGGAAGAGAAGATCCCGATCCCCCCATAAGGGAGGCAGCGGCCATGGGGCCTGAGGCAACATCAGGCGCACCTGACGCCTTGCGTATTCGGGATAGGCACGGATGGTTTCCATCAACTGCTGCAGGAGGGAGACCACGTCTACCGGCAGGCGCTCCATCTCCCGCTCCTTCAACTCGGCCAGCTCACGCAGCTGCGATAAAAGCCGATCCAGTCGTTCTACCTGAGCCAGCATATCCGCTTGCGCCGTCTCCAGGGATCCTTCCTCCGCCACGTCGGACAGGCTGGCGATCTGGGCGCGGAGGACAGCCAGATGTTTCCTGACTTCATGGTCCAGGCGGTAGATGAAGCGATGCTTGGCGCGGGCATACTCCTGTTGGGCCCTCGCCAAGGATTCCCAGAGAAGACGGCGCGTCCACCAAAGACCGGCCAGGATGCCGAGTCCTCCCAAGAGCACGACGTTGCTGATGAGCAGCACCCATGTCCCCAGGTCAGCCCGGATGCGGAGCTGATAGATCGGAGGAGGAGCCAAGACGTGCTGGAGGACAACTCCGATGCCGAGCGCCGTCAGGAAGAAGACCGATGCCAGGAAGATCCACCCAAAGGACTTCCGACGCTTCATCCTTCACTCCACCAAAGGCTCTACAGGGGCCAAGAATCGGTATCCCAGACCGGTGACCGTCTCGATGTAAACCGGGCGCTCCGGATCGTCCTCCAGGGCCTTGCGGATCTCCGCGATGCGCACATCCACGGCCCGCGTGGCGACCGGATGCCGCCAGCCCCACACGGCGTCCAGCAGCCTTTCACGAGCAAGCACCTCATCCGGATGAAGCATCAGATACTCCAGGAGGGCCAGCGCCCGGGGGGTGAGCTCCAGAACCTTCCCTCCCTTGCAGACCCGCCGAGCCCTTCGGTCCAGCACCAGATCCCCCGTGCGCAGCTTGGAGGCAGTATGAAGGGGAGGGCGCTGGGGGAATTTCTGCGCGCGGCGGAGCACGGCCCGGATGCGTGCAATCAACTCGTGAGGATCAAAAGGCTTGCTCAAATAATCATCCGCTCCCTCCTCCAGGCTGATCACCCGATCCAGCGTGCGGGTCACCCGAGTCAACATGATCACCGGTGTCCAGATCCCAGCCGCCCGCAGACGACGACAGACCTCCCGGCCATCCAAATCCGGCAGCAATAGATCCAGCACGATCAGATCAACCGGCTGTTCCTGAACATAACGGAAGGCGGTGTTGCCGTCATGGGCCACCACAACAGAAAACCCAGCACGCTCCAGGATCGGCGCCAGATATCGGGTCAACGCTTCCTCATCATCAACCAGCAGGATTCGGGGGGATCCCATCCACGCCTCCGAATTCACTCGTCGGCAACTCTAAGGGAATTCTAACGGTGCATTCGCATCGTTGAGAAGACAGGGGTTATACAAGAAATGATTGAAAGGGGGAGAACACCTAGGGTGCCGGGCTCGAAAGCAATGGAGGTGAAACCCAGGCAAACAGGTTTGAAGAGCCGATTATCCCGAAGCGGGCTCCATTGCGCCCTGGATCAGGCGGCGGACCGCGGGCGCGTCCTCCTGCGCCAGGGCGGCCTGGGCCAGGGCCTGGGCCTCGCGCAGGGACCAGTGGCGGACGGCGGCTTTGACCTCAGGCACGCGCACGGGGTTCACGCTGAGCTCCCGGACCCCCAAGCCGATCAGCACGGGCACCGCCTGGAGATCGCCCGCCAGTTCCCCGCAGACCCCCACCCACTTCCCGGTCCCCTCCGCGGCGGCCGTCACCTGACGGATCAGGCGGAGCACCGCCGGATGCAGGCCGTCCGCCATCCCGGCCACCGCCGGGTTGGTCCGATCCGCTGCCAGCGCATACTGGGTGAGGTCGTTGGTCCCGATGCTGAAGAAATCCACCCAGGGCAGAAACCGCTCCGCCAGCAACGCCGCCGCGGGCACCTCCACCATCATCCCCACCTGCAGGTCCTCCGGCGGGGAGACGCCCTCCCGCGCCAGATCGGCGCGCACCTCGTCCAGGAGCGCCCGGAGCCAGCGGATCTCCTCCACTGTGCTGACCATCGGGAACATGATGCGTAGGGGAAAACCCGCGCTGGCCCGCAGCAGCGCCCGGAGCTGCTGGCGGAGCAGCTCCGGATGCTGGCGCGAGAGCCGCACGCCCCGGACCCCCAGGAAGGGGTTAGGCTCCGGGGGCATCGGCAGGTAGGGCAACGGCTTATCCCCCCCGACGTCTAAGGTACGCACCACCACGGGCTTCCCGCCCATGGCCTCCAGGAGGGCCCGGTACGCGGCGACCTCTTCCGCCTCGGTGGGAGCGACGGCCCGCTCAAGATAGAGGAACTCTGTGCGCAACAGGCCAACGCCATCCGCCCCTTTCTGGAAGGCCTCACGGGCGTCCTCCAGGCTCCCCACGTTGGCCGCTACCTCAATCGGGACTCCGTCGCGGGTGAGCGCGGGCTCGTGGGCCGCGGCCTCCGCCCGCGCCCGCTCCGCCTGCCAGCGGGCCTGTCGCTCGCGGGCCTGGCGGATCGCCTCCGGAGCGGGCTCGACCTCCACCCAGCCCGCCTCGCCATCCACCAGCAGCGTTACGCCGTCTGGGACGGTTCGGAGCGCCGATCCCACGGCCACCACCGCAGGCACCCCGAGCCGGCGGGCAAGGATGGCGGCGTGGGCCGTCGGCCCACCTCCCTCGGTCACAAACGCCAGCACCCGCTGGGGATCCAGGCGGATGGTCTCGGAGGGCAACAGGTCATCGGCCACGACGATCACCGGATGGGCCGGCATGGCCGGCTCCTCCGAGAGCCCCAGCAGATGGCAGAGCACCCGGTTCCCCATATCCCGCACATCTGCTGCCCGGGCCTGAAAGTAGGGGTCCGGCAATCCCGCCAGCTGGGCGGCGAAAGCGTCCACCGCCTGGCTCCACGCGGCCTCGGCGGAGGCCCCCTCGGCCAGCGCCGCCTCCACACGGGCCAGGAGCTCCGGATCTTGGAGCATCAGGGCCTGGGCCTCGAAAATGGCCAGCTCCTCCGAGGGCAGGCGATCCCGTTGGGCTTGTTGGAGCGCCGCCAGCTCTGCGGCAGCTTGCTGCCGGGCGACATCCAGCCGCGCCCGCTCCACCGCGGGGTCATCCCCACGGGCCCGCAACGGGCCATGCGCGGCCCGCCGGAACCACCAGGCAGGGCCGAGGGCGACCCCCGGGGAAGCCGGCAATCCCTGCAGGCGACGGCTCATCCCCCATCCTCCCCGAACCGGGATTCCACCAGGGAACGGAGGGCGACAATGGCCTCGGCCTCATCTGGGCCTTCTGCAACGATCTCAATCTCATGGCCACGCTCTGCCCCCAGGGTGAGCACAGCCAGGATCGCCTTCGCGTTCACGGGCGGGGTCTCGCGGGTGAGGTTCCGCACCGTGATATTCGAGCGAAAGCGCGCAGCCGTCTGGACGAACACTGCTGCTGGCCGCGCGTGCAACCCAACCGCGTTGGTGAGCGTGAGCGTCACCTGCTGCATCCGCCTCCGGACCTCCGTGGGATCTCCTCAACGGATCGCCTTGGGCATCCGGCAAGCCTCCACCGCCGAGGCCTCCACCTCCGCGGCCCCTTTCCCGATGGCGGCCTCCACGGCGGCAACAATGGCGCCCTCGACCAGCGGCGCCTGGCTGAGGAGGATGCGCGAGCGGATCTCCTCGGGGAGCATCTCCACAGCCATCTTTGTCCCCATCACCGCGCTCCCCAGGTCCATCAGGACCAGCACCTCATCGGCCTGGGAGAGGGCGGCCTCCAGGGCCTTGCGGATCCCCTCGACGTTGGTGCCCAGGGTGTGGGCGTCCAGGCCGCCTGCGGCGAAAATGGGGACGCGACCCTGGACCATCTGGTCCGCTAGCTCCTTCACTCCCTCGGCCAGCTTGGCGCTGTGGGCCACGATCACCAGCGCAACCATAGGGGCTCCTTTATCGGGACTGAGGGACAGGCTCGCCCACTAGGGCGGTCACCAGCTCCCGACAGAAGGCTGGGATATCCGGGACCACCCGGCCCCAGAGCAGGTTGCCGTCCCGGAAGGCTGGCTCGTCGACCCAGATCGCCCCGGCGTTGACCAGGTCGTCTTTGATCCCCAAGCTGCCGGTGGCCCGATGGCCCCGCACGATCCCGGCGGAGATCCCCACTTGGCCGCCATGGCAGATCATCGCCACGATCTTGCCCTGGTGGTAGGCGTCGCGGACCAAGCGGAGGACCGCCTCGTAACGGCGCAGCTTGTCGGGGGCCCATCCGCCGGGGACCACCACAGCGTCGAAGTCCGCTGCAGAGACTTGATCGGCGGCCACATCCGCCTTCGCCGTCAACCCGCCGCTCTTGCTGCGGACCACCTTCCCGGCCTCCGGGCCGACCACCGTCACCAAGGCCCCTTCCTCCTGCAGACGCATCAGCGGGACCCAGAACTCCAAGTCCTCAAAGCCCTCTTCCACCAGGATGATCACCCTCTTCCCGCTCAAGCGCATCTTCCCTCCACCTCCCCTCAGGATCCAGATCCCGCGTGATCGCTCGGCTCTGGTTCCTCTTTGCGGTCCGGCCGATGACAGGCAGGGCACTTCTCCACCTCCCACACGCGCTCTAAGGCAGCGGCGTCGATGGCCTCGGGGGGTCCCTCCCGGAAGCCAACGGCGCCGCATCGGCAAGCGTACCAGCCCGGGGGGATCTCCTCAAAGGATCGGGCGGGTCCCAGATCGATTTCCTCCACGCCCATGCGCCAGCGGGCGTTGGTGAACAGCCGGCGGCAGCCCGCGGCCCGAAGCTTGCGAATGTAAATCGGGAACGAGGCGCAGTGTCGCATCAACAGCACCGCGGCGTCCACCGAGGGAAAGGGCCAGGTCCGCGCGTCGGCCCAGACCAGGAGCAAGCGTCCGTTGAGGAACCGGATCGGATGCTCCCAGCGCAGGCCGCCCGGGGAGAGACCCAGGGTCTGCAGCCCTTGGGCCAGCAACGCCCACTGGCGCTCCACCGCGACCACCCAGGCCCCCGCCTCGACCATCTGCATGGCAAGCCGCAGATCCCCAGCGCCGATCTCCAGCACGCGCTCCTCAGGCTGGAGGCGCTCCAAGATCCAGTGGTATGCCTCCTCCTCATAGGGCGCCCATAGGGCTTCCCAATCCAGCCCTATAGGCCTTGGGAGCGGATCAGCCATGAGAGCCACATCCCGTAGCCGATGGTCCCTATCGCCAGCAGCGTCAGGCCGCGCTTCAGCCAGCGGTCTGCCGTCGGGCCGATGCCCAGATCCAGAAGGATGGCCCGCACCCCCATCAGCGCGTGGGCGGTGACCACGATCAGCAGCGCGGTCTCCCAGGCGAAAACGAGGGGATGAGAAAGATAGGCCACCACGTCGCGGTAGGTGCGCAGGCCGCCCTCCACCACAAAATGGTTGAAGACCATATGCAGGGTCAACAAGATCACAAGGAGCAATCCAGTGAATGCTTGCCAGATCCACATAGCAGGCCCCTTTTGGCTCGTGCGAATCCCCTGAATCATCCGACCAGCGCGAACATCGCGTAGACCGCCACCCCGGTGAGCAGCAACGTCAGCGCCATCACCCCCCAGAACAGCCGGGCCTGGAGGGGCACCCCGATCCCCAGCCCCAGCAACGTCACTCGGAGGCCGTTGAGGCCATGGTAGAGCAGGCCCAAGATCAGGATCCCGTCCAGCATCAGGAAGAGGGGGGACTTGGCGGTGGCGATGAAGGCGTCCCAGGCCTCCGGCCCCTGAGCCAGCAGGCGGAGGACATACAGGTGGAGGAACAGGTAGATCACCAGGCCGATGCCGGTCAGCCGCATCAGCAGGAAGGCAACCCCCCCTTCCCGTCGCCCCCGCAGATCGATCCATCCCTGAGCCCGTTTCCAGCGCGGTTCTGTGGTCATCGTCCACCTCCCAGCCAGCGCCGCAGCTTCTCCGCCAACAGGTAGCGACGCAGTCGTCCGATGGCTGCGGCCGGATTCACGTTCGACGGGCAGACCTCTGTGCACTCCATGGCGGAGTGGCAGCGCCAAACCCCATGGGGATCATCCGCTAAGGCGAGGAGCCGCCCGCGGTCCGCCCCTTGGGGCTCGGCCAGCACGCGCTCGATGGCCGCCAGGGTCGCCGGCCCCAGATAGGCCTCGTCAGCGGCCATCACCGGGCACACCGAGACACATAGGCCGCACTCGATGCAATCCTCGAACCGGGTGGCCTTTTCCACCCCTTCCGGCAGCGGAAGGTCAGCCTTTAGCTCGTCCTGTCGGATGACGCCGAAGCCCACGGCGGCGATCCGCTGCATCATCGGCGACACGTCCACGAGCAGGTCGCCAAGCCATGGGAAATGCCGCAACGGCTCCACCGTGATCGGGCGGTCCGGGGCGAACTCCCGGAGCGGGGTGATACACATCAGCCGCTCCCGCCCGTTCACCCGGACCCCGCACGCCCCGCAGGAGGCGTGGTGACAGGCATGGCGGAAGAGCAGGTCGCGATCCTGCTCTGCCCAGATCTTCTCCACTGCATCGATGAGGTAGGCATCGGCCGGGAGCTCCACCCGATATGTTTGCAGACGGAGCGGGTTTCCCGGGCGGCCCCGCAGCAGGCGCAGCTGCCACACAGGCATGCGAGTGTCCTCCGTTGCGATCAATTCAACTCGTAGAACGCCCGATAAGGGAGCAGCGGCACTTCGTGGGTGCGACATGGGATGGAGAGACCCAGCTTGGCGCACACCACGTCGACCACCTTCTCGGCCATCACCCGGGCAGTGGTCATCTTCCCCCCGGTGATGGTCACGAAGCCCTCCACGCCGTCGACCGCGTGATCGAAGCACTCGAACGTCCGAGGGAGCTCACGGCCGTCCGCGGCCGCCCCCCGCCGCCCCACCAGAGGCCGGGCCACGGCGAAGACCCCGCGGATCCCTCCCTGGGTGTAGCCGGGAATGAACTGCTCGGCGCTCGCCAGCAGAAGTCGAACGTGGTCCTCCGGGATTGGGATGAAATCGGGGTCTTCCACTTTCCAGGAGGTGGTCCCGATGATGGCCGTGCGCCGCTGCGGGACGATGATGTCGCCATCCCCGGGGAGGTTCAGGCGGTTGATCACCATGCGGTTCCAGCGCCGGCCGACGGAGATCATCACCCCGGCGGTGGGGACCACGGGCACGTCCACGCCGGCCATCGCTGCGATCCTCCCGGCCCACGGCCCGGCGGCGTTGATCACCATGTCTGCGCGGATGGTTCGTTCCTCGCCGGTCCGGTGATCCCGCACCTTCACGCCGGCCACCGTTCGGCCCTGGAAGACCAAGTCCACCACTTCGGTGTAGGTGAGGACGGTCGCTCCGTTGCGCCGGGCGGTGGCCAGGAAGGAGAGGCAGAAGCGCAACGGTTCGAATACTCCATCGGGCACCTGGACGGCGGCGCGGATGCCGGGGTTGAGATGGGGCTCCAGGGCCAGGGCATGCCGCACTGGGATCTCCCGAGCCGGGATGCCGCACTCCTCACAGGCAGCAAGGAACCGCTCCTTGAAGGCGAGGTCCCCTTCGTCCAGAGCGACGAAGAGGCCGTCGTTGAGCTCCAGGGCGCCCGGCAGGATCCGGCGCAAGATCATGTTCTCCGCGATGCACTCCCGGGCGGACTCGGGGTCTTTCATAGCGTAACGCCCCCCGGAGTGAAGCAGGCAGTGGTTCCGCCCCGAGGTCCCAGAGGCCACCTCCCCCCGCTCCACCACGGTCACCCGGAAGCCCCGGAGGGCCAGGTCGTGGGCGACGGCCGCCCCGGTGGATCCGGCACCGATCACCACCACGGGATAAGCCATCTCGCGCTCCTCTCCTTTTTATGCTTTCCCCAAGCGAAGGGGGGCCGGGCGGGCCACACCTCGCCCAGCCCCTGTGGGTTTTCACCGGAGCCCGGGCGGCTCAGAACTCCACCCATCCGAAGGAGCGCTCTACGGCCTTCTTCCACCCCGCGTAGAGCTTCTCCTGGGTCTCCGCGTCCATCTGCGGCAACCAGCGCTTGTCTTCCTTCCAGTATTGTCGGATCTCCTCCGGGCCGCTCCAGAAGCCCACGGCCATCCCGGCGGCGTAGGCCGCGCCCAGGGAGGTGGTCTCTTGGATCACCGGCCGCACCACCGGCACCCCCAGGACATCCGCCTGGAACTGCATCAGCAACTCGTTGCGCACCATCCCCCCGTCCACGCGCAGCTCGGCCAGCCGGATCCCGGAGTCGACATACATGGCATCAAACACGTCCCGGGTCTGGTAGGCCGTGGCCTCCAGGACGGCGCGGGCCAGATGGCCCTTGTTGATGTAGCGGGTGAGCCCTACGATCACGCCGCGGGCGTCCAGCCGCCAGTAGGGGGCGAAGGCGCCGGAGAAGTAGGGCACGAAGTAGATGCCCCCGTTGTCCTCGACCGTGCGGGCCAGGTTCTCCACCTCGGCGGAGGTCTGGATCAGCCCCAGGTTGTCCCGCAGCCACTGGACCAGTGCGCCGGTGATGGCGATGGAGCCCTCCAGGGCGTAGATGCAAGGGCCGTCCCCGAACTGATAGGCAACGGTGGTCAGCAGGCCGCTCTTGGAGGGGACGATGTTGGTGCCGGTGTTAAGGAGGAGGAAGCAGCCGGTGCCGTAGGTGTTCTTGGCCATCCCCACGTCGAGGCCGGCCTGGCCGACCAGGGCTGCCTGCTGATCCCCGAGGTCGCCGCACACCGGCACCTCCGCCCCGAACAGCCCATCCTTCGGCGTCTTCCCGTAGAGGCGGGGGTCGGAGGACGGGCGGATCTGGGGGAGCATCTGGCGCGGGATCCGATGGATCTTCAGGAGGTCATCGTCCCAGTCCAGGGTGCGCAGGTTCATCAACATCGTCCGGCTGGCGTTGGAGACGTCCGTGACGTGAGCGCCCCCGTCCGGCCCGCCGGTCACCTGCCAGATCACCCAGGTGTCGATGTTGCCGAAGAGGGCCTCCCCTTTCTCTGCGTCCTCCCGCACCCCAGGGACGTTGTCCAGGATCCATTGGAGCTTGGGGCCGGAGAAGTAGGTGGCGATGGGGAGGCCGGTCTTCTCCCGATACATGGCCTCGTAGCCCTCACGCTGGAGCTGGGCGCAGATGGGAGCAGTGCGGGTGTCCTGCCAGACGATGGCGTTGTAGTATGGCTTGCCGGTGCGCTTGTTCCAGACGATGGTGGTCTCCCGCTGATTGGTCACCCCGATGGCGGCGATATCCGCCCCGCTGATCCCGGCCTTGGCCAGGGCCTCCTTCGTCACCTCCTGGGTGCGCTCCCAGATCTCCATCGGGTTGTGCTCCACCCAGCCGGGCTGCGGGTAGATCTGCTCATGCTCCTTCTGGTCCAAGGCCACCACGTTGCTCTCATGGTCGAAGATTATGGCGCGCGTGCTGGTCGTCCCCTGGTCGATGGCCATCACATACCTCGTCATGGCAGACCTCCCTTCGGAAGATGGATCTGGATTCGCCCTACGCGACGTAGCTCCAGGTGTCCGCAGCTGCCTTGAGGATCAGGTATGAAGACGTGGCTCCTGGATCCTGGTGGCCGGCAGAGCGTTCCCCGAGGTAGCTGGCCCGCCCTTTTCGGGCCACCATGGGGATGGTGGCTTTCATCCCCTGCTCGGCAGCCTCCGCCATCCGCTGCAAGGCCTCCCCGAAGGAATCGCTGTTATGGATGGCTTCCTTGAAGGCCTCCAGGGCCGGCAGCAGGGCGTCTACCATCGTCTTGTCGCCCGGACGGGCCTGGCCGCGGGCGATCACCCCGTTGATGCCCGCCTCCAGGGCTTCCGCCCAGTCCTCCGGGGTCAGCATGAGCTTGTTGGCGGTCTTCACGCCGATTTGCAGAAAGAAAGTGCCGTAGAGCGGCCCACCGGCCCCGCCCACCGTGGCCACCAGGGTCATCCCCAGGGTCTTCAGGATGGTCCCGATGTCCTTATCGGCGACCGAGGGCAGCTTGGCCATGAAGGCCTTGAACCCGCGGTCCATGTTGGCGCCGTGGTCGGCATCGCCGATGGCTGCGTCCAGCTGCGTGAGGTAATCCCGGTTCTCCTCCAGCACCGCCGCGCAACGCTCCAGCCAGGCAACCACATCGTCCCGCATCACCGGCATTTTCGACGACCCTCCGTTTCAAGATCGAGTGAGGGATGGGGGAGCGCGGAACCGCTCCGCCCATCCCCGGATCCTTCGCCCTCTACATCCCCCAGCGCAGCCCCGGGGTCTTGACCGGATGGTCCCACAGCTCCAGCATCTCGTCGTCGGCCCGGAGCAACGTGATGGAGACCCCAGCCATCTCCAGGGAAGTGATGTAAGCTCCCACCAAGTTGCGGACGATTTGAACGCCAGACTTTTCGCAGATCTCCGCGACCTTGCGGTAGACAATGTAGAGCTCGCTCACCGGAGTGCCGCCCATGGAGTTCACCATGCAGATCACCCGGTCGCCGGCCTTGAAGGGGAGATCGTTCAAGATGGGCTCCATCAGCCGCTCGACGATCTCATCGGCCTTCTTCAGGGGCTCGCGGTAGCGGCCGGGCTCCCCGTGGATCCCGATGCCGATCTCCATCTCCTCCGCGCCCAGCTCGAAGGTCGGCTTGCCCACGTGAGGCACCGTGCAGGAGGTCAGGGCCATGCCCATGCAGCGGCCGTTCTCCGCCACCCGGCGGCCCAAGGCGGCCAGGCGCTGGAGGTCGTAGCCGCGCTCCGCGGCGGCCCCCAGGATCTTCTCGGCCAGCACCGTGGTCCCGGTGCCGCGCCGGCCCTGGGAGTAGAGGCTGCTCTCCACCGCCACGTCGTCGGCGATCAGCACGCTCTCCACCTGGAAGCCCTCGCCCCGCAGCAGATCCGCCGCCATGTCGAAATTCATCACGTCGCCGGCGTAGTTCTTCACAATCATCAGGATCCCCGCGCCCCCGTGAACGGTCTTGGCCGCCTCATACATCTGGTCAGGGGTGGGGGAGGTGAACACCGCGCCGGGACAGGCGGCGTCCAGCATCCCGTAGCCGACGAAGCCTACGTGCATCGGCTCGTGGCCGCTGCCGCCGCCGGAGATCACCGCCACCTTCCCCGGTCGGGGCGCGTCCGCCCGGTAGACGAAGTTCGGATTGAAGTGCACCTTGATCAGATCCGGATGGGCCTTGAGCATCCCCTCCAGCGCCTCCGGGACTACATTCATCGGATCATTGATCAGCTTCTTCATCGCAACCTCCTGATATATCGGGAGATCCGTGTGGAGAAGGGGGATGAACCCTCCTCCACACATCGCTGTCGACTCACAGCCCCAGGGCGACGAAGACGAGGGCGCCGATCAGGCCGCCCACGATGGGGCCGACCACCGGCACCCAGGCATAGCCCCAGTCGGAATCGCCCTTGCCCGGGATGGGGAGCACCGCGTGGGCGATCCGCGGCCCGAGGTCGCGGGCCGGGTTGATGGCGTAGCCCGTGGGCCCGCCCAGGGAGAGGCCGATGGCCCACACCAGGAAGCCGATCAACAACGGAGCCAACCCAGCGGACAGCTCATTGGCGGTGATGGCCAGCACTCCGAAGACCAGCACGAAGGTCCCGATGACCTCGGTGATGAAGTTCAGGGGGTAATTGCGGATGTTGGGGGCGGTGCAGAACACCGCGCGCTTGAGGGCGGGATCGGGCGTCTCCGCCCAGTGGGGGTAGTAAGCCAGCCACACCAGCACCGCGCCGATGAAGGCACCGATGAACTGCCCGATGATATACAGCGGGACTTGGTCCAAGGACATGTCGCCCTTCACTGCGAAGGCGATGGTCACGGCGGGGTTGATGTGGGCGCCGCTGATGCGGCTCACAGCATACACGGCCACGGCCACCGCCATGGCCCACCCTGTGGTGATCACAATCCACCCCGAGGCCTGGCCCTTGGTCTTGCCGAGGACGACGTTGGCCACCACACCGTTGCCCAGCAGAATGAGGATCGCCGTGCCGACGATCTCTGCCACCCATTTCTCCATGGTCGCGCTCCTTTCGCTCTGTCAGGGGCATGCCGATGTTGTCGCTGAGCGGAAACCACGGATCCTCAGGGCAGGACGGACAGGCCGTCCGCAAAGGTCGCCGTATATTTCCTCCGCGCTCGCCCTCTCGCTCGCTCGTGCACCTCCTCCCATAGGTCTGCAGGCTCGATTTCTATCTTCTGGGATGTCCGCTTCTCCCGCAAGGGTTTCCGGAAGGTATGTTTCATATTGAAACAAAACGTCCTCATTTCTGTTCCATGATGAAACAAAATCCTCCGGGGGCGGTCAAGGCATCCCGACCCACCTGTTCAGGTCGGCGAGGGGAAGGGAAGACATGGCGCGGCCTGAAGGGCTTCACCGCTTGGGCCCTCCGGGCGGCCAGGGCACGGCCACGCGTTTCTGTTCTCGTGCGCTCATCCGATTGTGCCCCTTCATCCGTAAGGGCGCAGGGCCGCTGCGACTCGGCTATGGGTTTAACGCAATGAGAGGGGGATACAAAGGCATCATCCCGGCCGGGGACGGGCTGTCCAGAGCTCGTCGAAGATCCGATCCCCCGTCTTGCCGGTGCGGCCGCTGCGGGCGGGGGCCAGGGCCCGCCGGTAGCCCGCAGCCAGATTCACGCCGGTGGCCTGCTCGATCAATTCGATGGCCCGGGCTGCCTGCCGGATCACTAGGCGGGGCTCCAGCCCATCCAGGTCCTCAAAGAACCAGCCGCAGCTGGCGAACATCCGCTGGCGGTGGACCTGGGCCTGGAGGGCCAGGAGCAGCCGCCGCTCTACATCTGAAGGGAGCACGCGCTCAGCGAACTCACGCAACAGGACCTGGCCCTCTATTGCCCCCAGCACCACGTGGATGTATTCGTCCCGCAGCCGCCACGGATCGCGGATCCAGCCATGGGCCAGGTCCAGATAGGCTGCGTCGATCTCCTCCGCCAAAAGATCCATGGCCGCCCGCAGGATCGCCTTCCAGCGGGAATCCCCCGGGGTGCAGGCGCACCCGGTGCTCCAGCGGGCCAGCCCGTGGGCGCAGCTCCACGCCGTGTTCTGCAGGATCTCCACCTCCTCCACTGGCGGATGGGCCCGCAGGTATTCGGTGAGGGTCGCCACCTCGTAAGCCTCCACCGGCGGCCGGAGCAAGCGGTCTAGGAAATCCACGCCCTCCCGGTGATGATGGCCGAAGGTCTCCCCGTCGGTGGCCAGCAGCGTGAGCCCTGTCCGGCCCCGCAGGGCCTCCGCCGCCCAGCGATCCGCCGGCCCTAGGGAGGGCATGGCGAAGGACACCTGGTTGGAGAGATCCCGATCGCGGACGAACACTGTGAAGTAGGCGTTCGCCTCCAGGCGGACCCGGTAGGGTCCCGCCCCGCGCGGGAGGGGTCCGCGCACCTGCTCGGAGGAGAGGAGGGTAAAGGTCAACCCTAACTCCGCCAGCACCTCCAGGGTGGCCAGGTCCACAGCCATCTCGGGCAGCCACATCCCCCGGGGATGCCGGCCGAAGCGGTGCTGGAAGGACCGGATCCCCCAGTAGATCTGGGTGACCCGGTCGCGGCGCCGGGCCAGCGGGAGGATGGTGTGATGCACGGACTGGGCAATGGCGTTGCCCACCCCCCGAGCGACGTTCACATGGTCCGCCTCCAGGATCCGACGGTAGGTCTCCGGGGCACGGCGGGCCAGCCAGCTGATCAAGGTCGGCCCGACGTTGAAACTGATCCGCTCGAACAGGCAACGCTCCGCCAGGGGGCGGTAGCACTCCGCCGTGATCTTCTCGTTGAAATCGTGATACGGCGCAGCGCCGGGCTCTAGGGGGACCTCCCCAGTCCACGGGTCTTCCCGAGGGGGCTGGTAGAAATGGCCGTGAACCGCTAGCGTGGGACGGGATTCCCCCAACGGTCACCTCCTTTGGGCTTTCAGAACTCCGTCACCCCGGTGAAGGCAAAGGCCTCCAGGAGGAGGGCAGGCACGCTGGTGAAGCCGAAGCCCTCCGAGATCAGCCAGCGCTCCTTCCCCACCGCGCGCACCCCGGCCAGGGCAGGCACATACCCCTGGGTGAACCGCAGGTTGCGGACCGGATAGGCGATCTCCCCCTTCTCGATCCAGAACACACCGTCCCGCGTCATCCCGGTCAGCACGCAGTCCCGCGGGTGCACCAGGCAGGTGTACCAGAACCGGGTGATGTAAAGGCCTCGATCCACCTGCCGGACCATCTCCTCGATCGTGGCCTCGCCGGGGGCCATGAACAGGTGGAGCGGGATGGGGCCCAGGCTGGCGGTCTGCGGACGGGAGCGGGGGAGGGCGTGGCCGGTGGACCGTCGGCCTTCCCGGGCGGCGGTGACCGTGTCATACACCGGCCCCTGAGGGGCCCCGCGCTCGACGATGATCACCCGCTGCCGGGGCACCCCTTCGAAGTCGAAGGGCAGGGGCAGCCCGGCCGGATCCCGGCCATCATCCCAGATGGTGATCTGAGGGGACATCACCGGACGGCCGATTCGATCGTTCATCCACGAGCGACCCTCCTGGACGGCCAGGGCGCCGGCGCCTGCGTAGCCCAGCCAGGAGAGGATGTCCTCTACGGCGTAAGGCTCCAGGACCACCGGATACACCCCGGGCTCGATGGGGCGAGGGTTCCGGCTCTGCAGGGCCCGCTCGATGGCCGAATGGCCCAGCGCTTCCACATTGAGATCGGCGAGGCGCCAGGCGGCGCGGTGGGCATACCCGGATCCATTGTCGCTCATCACCACCGTGCTGAAGTGGGTCTCGGTGCCGGCGTGATAGGCGAACACCCCTTTGGAGTTGACCACTGCCAGCTCATACACCCCGGTGGAGAGGGCCCCCGCTGCGCTCACGCCCATGGATTCCGCCAGCCGGCAGACGGCGCCGACCGCCCGCGCCCGCCACTCCGGCGTGGCCCCCGCCACCGCCTCGTCGAAGGCGGCCACCGGCTCGACCGGCTGGGGCTCCGGCAGGCCTGGGAACTCGGGGTTCTCCGGCTGCAGCCGAGCGAGGGCCACGGCCTCTTCGATGGCCTGCCCCAGGGCCTCCTCTGTCAGGCGGTTGGTGATCGCAGCGCCCACCCGCCTCCCGAGGACCACCCGGACGGCGATCTCGGTGTTGACCTCGGCCACGTTCTGATGGATGACATTGTTAGAGAAGCGGGTGAGGGCGCTGTCGTGGGCCTCCAGCACGATTTCCGTCTCGTCCGCTGGGGAGGCCCGCAGCGCCTTCTTCAGGATCTCACGAATTATGGATTCGCCCAGCATCGCTCCGCTCCTCGACGGGGAAAATTTAGGAAGCGGCGCGGCCGCTCATTTTCGGCTGAACACCCGCACGTTCCAGAAGCGGGCGGGGGCGGCTCCGTGGCCGGTGTGGGCCAGCTGGGAGGGCTGCCCCTTGCCGCAGTTCGGCGTCCCCCAGATCACCCAGTGGTCGGCGTCGCACACCGCATCGCAGGAGCGCCAGAACTCCGGTGTGATCCCGGTGTAGATCGGGTTCTTGAGCATGCGGGTCAGCTTTCCCCCTTTGATCTCCCAGGCGATCTCGCAGCCGAACTGGAAGTTGAGCCGCTTGTCGTCGATGCTCCAGGAGCGGTTGGTGTCCATGAAGATCCCTTCCTCGGTGTCGGCGATCAGATCCTCTAACCGCCAGGTCCCGGGGAGCAGGTTGACGTTGGTCATCCGGATCAGGGGGATGCGGTTCCAGCCCGAGGCCCGCATGGTGCCATTGGAGAGGCCGGTGACGTAGGAGGAGGGGCCCAGGAGCTGGAGCAGCTGACGGGCCGTCTCGCGGGAGGTCATGTAACCGACGAAGAGGCCCTCTTTCACGATATCCACCTGCTGCGCGGGCACCCCTTCGTCGTCCCACCCGAAGGTGCCCAGGCCCCCGGGGAGGGTGGCGTCAGCGGTGATGTTCACCACCTCGGAGCCGTAGTGAAAGGTCCCCAGTTTCTCTGGGGTGAGGAAGGAGGTGCCCGCGTAGGCGGCCTCGGTCCCGAACACCCGGTCCAGCTCGATGGGATGACCACACGACTCATGGATCTGGAGGGCCACCTGGGAGCCGCCCAGGATCACCGTGGTCACCATCTCGGGGCACGGGTCAGCGGTGAGGAGCGCCACCGCCTCCTCTGCGATGCGCGGGGCGTTCCCAGGCAGGTCGCATTCCTCGATGAACTCCCAGCCCCGGGTCATCTGATGGCGGCCCACCGAGTTGGGATAGGAGCGGCGCTGCACCTCGTCGGGGCCCACGGCGGTGGCCTCGATGCCGCAGCCTGACTCGATGATCTCCTGTTCGATCCAGGAGCCTTCGGTGCTGGCAAAGGTCTTGCGCTCGCGGATGAACACCATCTCCGCTTCGGTGGCGGCGATCCCGCGCACGGCGCGCATGGCCGCATCGGCGGCGAGCAGGATCTCCAGCTTCTTCTCCAGGGGGACGGTGAAGGGATCGATCTGCACCGGGGTCCGATAAGTTCCGCGCTGGACCACCGGCGGGCCGATGTCCACGTCCTCTTTCTTGAAGAGGGCGCTGGCCCGGGCGATCTGAACGGCCCGGTCGGCCACGCGCTCCGCCTCCTCCAGGGTGAGGCGGGCGCTGGAGGCGAAGCCCCACGCGCCGTCGGCGATCACTCGCACCCCGAAGCCCATATCCTCGATCTGACTGATGCCCTGCACGACGCCGTTGCGGACCAGGAGGGATTGTTCGATGCGGTGGACCAGGCGGACGTCCGCATAGGTCGCGCCGCGCAGCTGGGCCACGTTCAACGCGCGCTCCAGGATCTCCTTCACGGCCGCCTCCTGAATGGATCTCTCCCGAAAGGAAGGTGCGCGACTCCCTACCCTCTTTGCATCCTCGCGAGCAGAGTACGCTTCGTCCATTATACCTGGTAGCGATGTGCGAGGCGTGGCTCAGGGAGCCCGAGGGGCCTCCGCGTGGGCCGGGGTTTGGACCGACCTCCCTGTCCAGAGGATGCCGAACAGGGCCAAGGGGAGGATCAAGCCGGCGACCTGCAGGGGGCGAGCCGGATGAAACGAGAACAGGAGCCCGGCGAGGGGAGCAGCCAGCGCCGCGGCCATGCTGCTGGCGGTGTGCACCAGCGCCGCGGCGGTCGCCTGGGTCTCCGAAGGGGTGAGACGCAGGATCCGTGCGGCGGCCAGGGAGTAGGCCGCGTACGCCCCTCCCACCAAGACCATCGCTGCGCCCACGAAGAAGAAGGAACGGAATCCTACGAGAAGGAGGCCCATCCCGATCCCGGCCAGCCCCCAGGCGGTCGCCAGCCCCAGCGGCCGCGCTCGATCCTGATCCCACCGCCCCAGCGCTGGGCCCAGCACGATGGTGCCCAGAGCCTGCAAGGAGGCGAACAGCCCCAGGTGGGATTTGGCCCATCCCCCTGCTTGCTGCAGGAAGTTCGGCAACAGGATCAGGCCCACTTGCCCCACGGTGAACAGAGTGAGCAGCGCCAATCCGAAGCGCCAGGGGATCTGCCGCCAGGATCCCGAGGACCCCGAGCGGCGGCCCTGCCCGTGCAGATCGGGTGGGGGATCCGGGGGCAGGAGCAGCGCCGCAACGGTGGAGAGGGCAAAGAGGCCGGCGCTGAGGAGCAGCACCGAACGCATGCCGGCCCGCTGGGCCAGCCATCCCCCCAGGGCGGGGGTCAGCAACCCGCCCGCGGCGTAACCCGCGCTCAGGAGGGGAAACGACTGCTCCGGCGGGATGGGGCCGGCCATGCGGGCCACATACGCGTGGATCACTGGCAGGCAATAGCCGGACATGAAGTAGAGGGTCAGGCCGGGGAGCATGGTCCACCAAGTGGTCGCCCCGGCCATCAGAAGGATCCCGATCAATCCGGCGAACCACCCGCCCAACATCAGCGGCTTGCGCCGGGTTCGATCCGCCAGCCATCCCACCGGCAGATAGGTGAGGGTGAGGGCCAGCTCCCCCACGCCAAAGGCCAGCCCGACCTGAGCGGGAGTGGCCCCCAACTCCTGCACGTAGACCGGGAGCAGATAGAAGAACAGCCCCTCCCCCACCGCCCAGAGGATCTCTGAAAGCAACAACAAGCGGATCATCAAACGGGGGTGGAAGGCGAGCCTTTCAAGCGATGGCATCTTCATCGGCGCGGCGCACGCTCCGATCGGATCCGTAGGGCCATCCGGTAGACCGCGTCCCGGGGCCATCCGGAAGCCCGGGCCACCTCCCGGGCCGCCTGGGCCGGGGTCCGGCCGCCGCGCAGCAGCTCCTCCAGCCCGGCGCGCACTTCCTCTTCCTCCCATGGGGAAGCCTCCGCCAGCGCCCCGGCGATGACCAGGGTGAATTCCCCCCGGGGCTCCACTTCTACGAAATGCGCCAGGATCTCCTGCACTGTCCCGCGGCGGAGCTCCTCGTGGATTTTGGTGAGCTCCCGGGCGACGGCCATAGGGCGGTCGCCCAGGATCTCCAGGATGTCCTGGAGAGCTTCCCGAAGGCGATGAGGCGTCTCGAAGGCCACCAGGGTCCACGGGAGAGCGGCCACCCGGGCCAGCAGCCGGCGGCGCTCGCCGGGCCTACGGGGCAAAAAGCCCAGGAAGAGGAAACGATCGGCCGGCAACCCGGAGACCACCAGGGCCGTCACTGGGGCGGAGGGCCCGGGGATCGGCACCACTGGGAACCCGCGCTCCAGGGCGGCCTGGATCAGGACGTGGCCGGGGTCCGAGAGGCCGGGCATCCCCGCTTCGGAGACCAAGGCCACATCCCCATGGGCCATGGCCTCCAGGATCTGGGGAATCCGGGCCACCTCGTTGTGCTCAAAGTAGCTGATCATCGGCTTCTCGATGCCGTAGCGGTCCAGGAGGATGCGGGTCTTGCGGGTATCCTCGGCGGCGATCAGAGCGCACTCCCGCAACACCCGCAACGCCCGCAGGGTGATGTCCTCCAGGTTCCCGATGGGGGTGCCCACCACATACAAGGTGCCCATCGTCCCCTCGCGCTCGTGAAGGGTGAAAGCGCCCCTGAGGTTGGAAAGGTGTGTGGCGAGCGCTTTGCCCGCTTCATGTTACATCCACCTGAAGGGGCGACGTATGGAGCGCGGCGACGAGACAGATGGTGGGACGACTGCAAGCCGTTGTTCCGCCGTGCCGGAGCTGACCGGGGCAGAAGCCTGCGAATCCGCCCAACGGTGGAAAAACCGGAAATCCGTGGAGACGGGGGACCTCGCCCGTCGGGGAGAGGCCAGAGGAGTTCAGCAGGCGATGGCGGGCAGATACACACGCCACAGCGCCACCGTGATGGGCGCCTCGCGCTCCCACATGCCTCCTCAGGCATCCTCGGCCCGCAGGACGAGGTGCCAGGGGTCCGGCTCCAGCGTCAGAGGCGCTCCGAGGACTGTCATCGAGAGTGGCTCCCCCGGGCGCAGCGCCCCGGACCACACGCCGCTGCCCGGGAAAGGTTGTGGCAGATCGCTCCCATCCATCTGGAACCGGGTCTCCTTCCAGCGTATGGGCAGGGTGAGTGTGAGAGCCACGGAGAGATTGCCGGATGGCTGGGGCGTGCAGGATCCGGTATAGGCCCGTCCCGAAGGAGTCACAGGGTCTCCCCTGAAGGCGATAGACAGATCTGATACCCCCACGCCGAGCGGGAGGATCTGCCGCAGAGGCCAGCGCCCGTCGGTGCCTTCTGGCGTTAGAGGCGCCCACCCAGCGGGTCCCTCCAGGATCATCGAGGCCGTGAGCACCATCGGGGGAAGGATCCAGCCCTGCCATCCCGGGAGCTCTGGATCCGAGGTCCACCCGGGCGATTGATCCGGATTCCGGATGGTCCATGGCAGAGGCACCCGCAGGCGGAGGGAGATCGAAAGCCCTTCGGCATGGGTTACGAAGACGGCGATCTCCTGTCGGGTCCCAGCGGGCGCGACCGAAGGGATGGCGACGAGGCGTGTCTCCCCCATCGGCCTGAGCCCAGAGGGCGCCTGGGTGAGCACAACGGCGTGCAACAGCTCGACCGCTGGGGGACCCCCTATAGGCCCGGCGTGGAGAAGGCGATGCGCCCTGCGCCCCCCGGGCGGGTTGGCGCGATGGGCTGGCCGTGTGCGCCACGCCAGAGTTGTAGCCGGTGAACCAGACCACCCCCTCGCAGCGCGCCAGATCCTCTTCCGGTGGGGACCCCTGTCCGAAGAGGCCAGCGACCCGCCAGCGATCGAAGGAGATCCCTGCCCCCGTCGGGGCCCGACAGTAAGCCTCCCCCACCTCATACCAGCGGTCTTCCTCCACCCGCAGCGGCCGAGCAGGCGTTTTGAGTTGCCACACGCTGATGGTCGAAAGAGTGGGGGAGAGGGTAGAACGGGCGATGACCGTGGTCCAGGCGGCTGCATCCCGGGGGAGCCCGGCAGGGACGTCCACGGTCAGCGTGAAGACACCCAAGGCGCAGGGACCCAGGGGCATCGCATCGGGCGTGAGCGTCACCGGCCAGCCGGTCCCCTCCACCTCCAGCCGCACGGTGTCGGTGGCCACCTCGCTCAGGTTCTGGAGGGTGGCGGTGAAGAGGACCTGGGTGGCGGTGGGCACCACGCGCTCGGTATGGGCTGGATCCCAGCGCAGGCCGGCGGGAGACAGCGGGGCGGTCAGAACCCGGAGCGAGCGCTCCAGGGTCTCTCCCTGCATTCCCGGGTCCGGGATCCCCTTTAGGCCGAAGGCGAAGACCAGCTTGCGATAGGAGCGACACAGGCTCATGGCGGTTACAGCCCTGCCGTCGTCCAGGTGATGGATTGGCCGATCGGTGAGCGGATCGGCGGAGGCGATCTCATCCGGGGCATACTGGTTCCGAGCGCCGCCTTCTCCTCGAATGTCCGTCACCAGCCCAGCGAAAGGCCCCCCCAAAGCTCCAGTCACTGTGAAGATCCCGCTGGAGTCCCGCACATACTGGGTCCCCAGCATCCTGCGCAGATACGGCGCGCACAAGAACCTGTTCCCCCCATCGTCCCAGGAGGCCACATCCTGGCCGCTCACCAGCAGACGGCCACCCTGGCGCAGGAAGAAGGTCAGCGCGCGGTCCGCGCCGATGTAACCGGGGGAGTCCAAGGGTGAAGACCAGACCACCACCTCGTAGGCCGTGAGGGTAGCGGTGGGTGGCGGGATCGGTGGGTAGGTCACCCGGTATTCATCGTAAGACCACGCCTGGGCACCGAGGGCCTGCCGATAAAAGCCGATAAGAAGAAAGCGAACTTGTTATACTACGGCCCACGCCTCCGGCGCGCGCACCATCCGCAGATTCCACGGCGTTGAGAGCGGATCGGAAGTCCCTTGGAGGGGAGCGGTGGTGATCCAGCGCTGAAAACGCTCCACGCGGATCTGCCGGACGCCGGGCTCCCGGGCGAGGGCGAGCAGCATGCGGGGAGAGAGCCGGGCGGCGATCTGATTCGGGAGCCAGAGCATTTGAACTCCCTCCGCCTCACCAGCTCCCTCGGCCTCCCGGAGGCGCCGGAGGAGCGGGACTCCGGCCGCTTCCGCTCAGGCGCGCAGGCAGGCGACCCGGCGCGCGTCGCTCCGCGGCTGGCCGATCCGCGCCGGCCTGCGCGGCCGTCGCCTCGCCGGGCGAGGCGCCCTCCAGCTGGATCAGGACCGGGATCTTTTCCTCGGGGCGGGCACGGAGCAGTTGTCTTGTTAGAGCAGGCTGCAGGGTTAGCGTTCTCGGGATAAGAAGCGAGGGCGGGAAGCGGTGGGGGGCGAGGGGAGCAGCAACGACGCAATGCAAAGGATCCCAAGCGCCCTCAGGAATCTGTGAGGCGCTCGGCCAGCGCCTTCAGGCGCCGGAGCGTGTCCCGCCATTGGATCTTGGAGAGCCCCAGCTTCTGGCGCAGGTCTTCCGGATCCATCCCCTGGATGAAATCCCGCAGGGCGCATGTCCACCGCAGGGTCTCAAAGGAGAGATGCGCCATCCCGGCCCGACGGGCCACATCGTCCAGCACGTATTCTAAGTTCCGGGGCGTCCAAGGGAAAACTCGGCTTTCGATGCGATATCGCTGGAGATACTCCCGGAACAGCTCCGGCCATTCCGGCGGAAGCGGGAGCCAGCGCTCCTTGTGGCGATAGCGGGGATGGGCATAACGGATCCACACCGCCGGCTCGTGGAGATCAAAATGTTCCAGGCGCAGGGCAGCCACTTCGCTTTTCTTCAAGCCGGTGTGGAGGAGCAGGGTGAGCAACGTGAGGGGACGAACATCCCCTTCCCGACGGAACCCCTCTGCCGCCTCCCGGACAGCCCGGACCTGTTCCGGGGTCAGCACCTCCGGGAGGGGTTCGACGGCCTCAGGGTAAACCAGGGCCTCGGCAGGATTGGTCGGCAGGACGCCGAGCTCCTCGTGGAGCCAGTGGAAGAAGGCCTTCACAGCCGTGATGCGCCGTCGCAGGGACTTGGGCGTGCACGGGACCCCGCGCCGGTGGCGGAGCCAGTCTACGAAATCCTGGAGATCCCGCAACCCGATGGCTCCCACCGGGCGGTTCTCGCCCAGGCACTGCCCCAGCAGACGGAGATCGTGGGTGAAGAAATACACGGTGTGCCGGGAGTAATCCCCGCCCTTCAGGTGATCGGCGAAGGCCTGTCGGGCCCGGGCGAGGGGGGTCTCCGGCGTTAGCCCGGAGCGGGCTTTGAATTCAAACAGGCTGGGCTGACGAGCCATTGGATTCACCGGTGAACGAGCGGGTGGACTTTCGGGAAGAGCGCTCCACCTCCGCCTTCCGGATCCCCAGCCGGCGTCCACAGCGACGAACTGCGCGGCCGACCACGGGCTCGCCCGGCTGCCCGAAGGCGTAGAGGATTAGGGCACCGACCGCCGTGCCCGCTGTAGCGGCGAGGCTGACCCTCCAGTCTCAGAACGCCGCCGACAGCCGCCCCTGCCGCCGGCACCAGCAGGTCCGAGGGCAGGGGCGGGAAGACCGCCTCCACCACCGCAGCCAAGAAGATCCCCCCATATTCCAGCTTCGCCATCACCGACTCGATCCGCGCGCGCACCCAACTCATCCCTTCCCCCCGCATTCGGTCACACCCGTTCTCCATCAGCCATCTAGGGACCCCAGCCATCCCCGGCGCTCGACCCACTTCACCAGCTCCAGCACCGGCATCACTGTGGCCGCCGCCACAAGGACGATGGCCCAATCGATCAATGGGAGACTGTAGATCTTGAACAGATCCCGCAGGAAGGGCACATAGAGGAGCAGCAACAGCAGCGTGATCTCCCAGAGGATCGCCCGGTTCAGCCAGCGGTTCGCGAAGGGCTGGCGCAGGACCGAGTGGCGGTCCGATCGGAAGTTATACGCCTTGAAGAACTGGATCAGGACCAGGGATACGAAGGCCATGGTCATGGCCTCCT
>JAGHYO010000128.1 GCA_017743605.1 Thermoflexus sp.
ATAAGAGACAGGCCCTGGCAGGGCTACGGGTTCGGGGAGAAGGGCACCCTGGAGGTGCTGGCGGAGGGCTTCGCCCGGGGCAAGCCCATCCTCTGGGGCGACACCCACCATCCGGCCCTCTCCGAGACCGAAGGGGAATACGACGGCCAGTTCCTGTTCATCAACGACAAGGCCAACGCCCGCCTGGCAGTGATCGATCTGCACGACTTCGAAACCAAGCAGATCGTCAAGAACCCCAACGCGATCTCCGACCACGGCGGCGGCTTCGTCACCCCCAACACCGAATACGTCGTCGAGGGCCCGCAGTATGCGGCCCCCATCGGGTGGGAGTATGCCCCGCTGGATCAATACAAGGACAAATACCGGGGGCTGCTGACCTTCTGGGCCTTCGACCGCCAGAAGGGCCGGGTGGATCCGGACCGATCCTTCCAGATCGAGCTGCCGCCCTACTGGCAGGACCTGTGCGACGCGGGCAAGAAGGTCTCTTACGGCTGGGTGTTCTGCAACTCCATCAACACCGAGATGGCCACCGGCGGCATCGAGGAGGGCAACCCGCCCTTCGAGGCCGGCACAGCCAAGAACGAGATGGACTACCTCCATATCATCAACTGGAAGAAGGCCGAGGAGCTGATCCGGGCCGGCAAGTATGAGGTCATCAACGGGATCAAGGTGATCCGCCTTCAGACGGCGGCCCAGGAGGGGGTCCTCTTCTTCGCCCCGGAGCCCAAGAGCCCCCACGGGGTGGACGTGGCGCCGGGCGGCGAATACATCGTGGTAGGCGGCAAGCTGGATCCCCACGTGACGGTCTACTCCTTTGAGAAGATCCAGAAGGCCATCGCCGCCGGGAACTTCGAGCGCGACCCCTTCGGGGTGCCGGTGCTGAAGTTCGAGGACGTCAAGGAAGCCCAGGTGGAGCTCGGCCTCGGGCCGCTGCACACGGTCTTCGACGACAAGGGCTACGCTTACACCTCCCTCTTCCTGGACAGCGCCGTGGCCAAGTGGTCCCTGGGCGGCCCCTACCGCAAGGACGGCGCGGAGCCCTGGAAGCTGGTGGAGAAGCTGCCGGTCCACTACAACATCGGCCACATCGCCGCGCCGGAAGGGGACACGGTCTCGCCAGACGGCAAATACGTGGTGGCCCTCAACAAGTGGTCGGTGGATCGCTTCCAGCCGGTGGGCCCGCTGCACCCGCAGAACTTCCAGCTGATCGACATCAGCGGCGGCAAGATGCGGCTCCTCTATGACATGCCCATCGGCATCGGCGAGCCGCACTACGCCCAGATCATCAAGGCCGACAAGCTCAAGCCGTTCCTGGTCTACCCGGAGATCGGGTGGAACGCGGTGAAGATGGCCAAGGACCCCAACGCCACCGAGGCCGGCCGGGAGCGCGTGGAGGTGCGGGAGGAGGGCGGCCGGCGGGTGGTGAAGATCTGGATGACGGCGGTCCGCAGCCACTTCAAGCCGGAGCGCGTGAAGGTCCGCAAGGGCGATCACGTGATCTGGCACATCACCAACATCGAGCGGGCCCGCGACGCCACCCACGGCTTCGCCCTGGGCGGCTACAACATCAACCTGAGCCTGGAGCCCGGCGAGACCGCCACCGTCGAGTTCGACGCCGACCAGAGCGGGACCTTCCCCTTCTACTGCACGGAGTTCTGCTCGGCCCTCCACCTGGAGATGATGGGCTACTTCCTGGTGGAGCCGTGATCCGGGACCGCAGGGGGGCGGCCGGCCAGCCGCCCCCCTTTAACGGTTTCCGATTTCGATGAGGGATCGAATCGAATACCCCGGGGCCTGAGGGCGCGGACCGCAATCCCTTGAGGAGAAGAAGACCATGATGGAGCGAGTGAACGCATGGCTTCGGGAGGATCCTTTCCGGCTGCCCCGGGCGTTCTTCATCGGGGCATCCTGGCTGCTGCTGCTTTCCCTGCTGTTCCCCTACTGGCGCATGACCCTTCAGGCCCCGCAGTATCCCGGGGGGCTTCGGGTGGACGTCTACGTCACCCACCTGGCCGGGGATGTGAGCGAGGTAGACAACCTGAACCATTACATCGGGATGAAGAAGCTCCATGAGGCGGCCCAGGTGGAACGCTTCCTGGCGCCCCTGGCCATCGGCGCGGCGGCGCTCCTGGGCGAGGCCCTGGCCTTCACCCGACGCCGCTGGGCGGCGGTGCTGGCCCTGCCGGCCATGCTCTTCCCCTTCATTTTCCTGGCCGACATGTATTACTGGCTCTACCGCTACGGTCACGACCTGGACCCGAACGCCCCGCTGCGGCTGCCGCCCTTCACGCCGCCGCTGCTGGGCACCGGCGTCGTGGGCCAGTTCCGCACCGTGGCGGAGCTCCAGCTCGGGTTCTGGATGGCCCTCGCGGCCTCCTTCCTGATCGCCCTGGGCCTGCACTTCCGCCGGGTGGTGCGGACCGCCCTGGAACGCCGTCAGGCCGTGCGTCTCGGCCGTTCTGCAGCGCATCGTCATTGATTTCACCCGCATGGGGTGAAACTCATGACGGGCTGCTTCCTGCTTCATCGACCCATGGCTCGTAGACCGGGCGGTGCCCGTTCCGCCGCCAGAGGGATCTCCACAGGCGTCACTTCCCGGGGAACTCCCGGTAGGGCCGTTGAGGGTGGCCAGCCCGTCCGGATCGGGTTCCGGTTTCCGGCCGTGCGGCTTGGTTTTCGCCGCCGCCGGGCCGCCCGCCGCCCCCCGCGGCTGAAGCAAATGATAACAAAGAGGGCAGCTGCTGTCAATCCTCTCACCCTGGTCCCGGAAGGAGCCCGTGGATGATCATCCCCCTGGCCCTGGCCCTCTGGGCGCTGCTCGGGGGCGACCCTGCGGATCCCGGGCGCTCCCTCCAGGAGGCCATCGACGCCGCCCCACCGGGGGCGACCCTGGAGGTGCGCGGCGGCGTGCACGACGGCCCCATCCGCATCGATAAGCCCCTCACCCTGATCGGTGTCGACAGCCCGGTGCTGGATGGCCAGGGCCAGGGCACCATCCTCTGGATCACCGCCCCCGGGGTGACCGTCCGCGGCTTTGTGATCCGCCGCTCCGGCCGCTCCCTGACCCATGAGGACGCGGGGATCCGGGCGGAAGGAGCCCCCGGGGTGATCCTGGAGGACAACCGGCTGGAGGACGTCCTCTTCGGGATCTACCTGAAGGATTCCCCGGGGGCTCGCATCCGGAACAACCGCATCCGCGGCCTGGACGTGCCGGAGGCGGAGCGGGGGGACGCCATCCGCCTGTGGTATAGCTCCGACGCCTACATCGAAGGCAACGAGACGGAGCGCGGGCGGGACGTGATCATCTGGTTCTCCGATCGCTCCGTCCTCCGGGACAACCGGTTCCGGGGCGGGCGCTACGGGATCCACTACATGTATTGCAATGAGAGCCTGGCGGAGGGGAACATCCTGGAAGGCAACTACGTTGGGATCTATATGATGTATAGCCGGGGCGGGGTCTTCCGCCGCAACCGCTTCCTTCACCACCGGGGACCCAGCGGCTACGGCATGGCCTTCAAGGACAGCGATGAGATCCTCGCCGAGGAGAACCTCTTCGCCGACAACACCGCTGCCCTCTTCCTGGACAACACCCCGCGCGCGGAGGGCTCCCCCGTCCGCTTCGAGCGGAACCTCTTCGCTTACAACGGGATCGGGGTGCTGGCCCTGCCGATGGTGCGGGGGGTGATCTTCCGGGAGAACGTCTTCTGGGAGAACGAGCAGCAGGCCGCCGTGCAGGGAGAGGGGAACCTGCAGGCGAACCGCTGGGAGGGCAACTTCTGGAGCGACTACGTCGGCTTCGACGTCGACGGCGATGGGATCGGCGACCTCCCCTATCGTTCCCAGCGCCTCTTCGAGGCCCTGACCGATGCGATGCCGGCCCTGCGGATCTTCTGGGGCACCCCCGCCGTCCAGGCCCTGGAGACCGCCGCGCGGCTGGTCCCCTTCTTCGCGCCCCAGGTTCGCCTGGAGGATCCGGCCCCCCGGATGCGGCCGCCGGCCGGGATCCCCGGGGCCGCCGGGCACACCCCCCGGCATGGGGTCCCATGGCTCGGCTTGGGGCTGGGGGGGCTGGCCCTGGCGATGATCGGATGGCGCTGGCTGCAGCGCACCCCCGCCGGGCCCATCCGGGCGGATCCCCGCCAGACCCCAGCGGCGATGCTGGAGATCCGGGGGCTCCGCAAACGGTTCGGGCAGACCTGGGTGGTGCGCGGGCTGGACCTGCGCGTGCAGCCGGGGGAGGCGGTGGCCCTGTGGGGACCCAACGGGGCAGGGAAAACCACCGTCCTCCGTTGCATCCTGGGCCTGCTCTCCTTTGAAGGCCACATCCGGGTGGCGGGTCGGGACGTCCGGAAGGAGGGTCCGGCGGCCCGCCGCGCCATCGGCTACGTGCCCCAGGAGCTGGCCTTCTACAGCTGGACCGTCCGGGAGACCCTGGCTTTCTTCGCCGCGCTCCGGGGGGTTCCCGTGGATCCCGGGATCGTGGAGGCCATGGGGTTGGCGCCCTATCAGGACCGTCCGGTGCAGGCCCTCTCGGGGGGCCTGAAGCAACGGCTGGCCCTGGCCCTGGCCCGGATGGGAGACCCGCCCCTCCTGCTCCTGGATGAGCCGACGGCAAACCTGGACATGGCGGCCCGGCTGGAGTGGATGCGCCAGCTGCAGGCCCTGAAAGCCCAGGGGAAGACGCTGATCTTCAGCTCCCACCGGCTGGAGGAGATCCTGGAGCTGGCGGATCGCGTGGTGGTGCTCCGGGAGGGACAGGTGGTCGCGGAGGTCGCGCCGGAAGCCCTCGCCCGGACGGTTGGGTTGCAGGCGCGGCTCCGGCTGAGCCTCCCGCCTGCCGAACAGGACCGGGCCCGCCGGCTGCTGGAGGAGGCAGGCTACCCGGTCGTCGCCAACCATCATGGCCTGACCCTCACCGTGCCGGCGGATCAGAAGCTGGCCCCGGTGCGGCAGCTCTGGGCGGCCGGGATCCCGGTTCAGGACGCGGAGTGGGAGCTGAGCGAGCCATAAGCGGGGGATCCCATGGGCGCGACGCGCTGGTTGATCTGTAAGGAAGGACGGGAGATCCTGCGGAGCCGCTGGTTCGGGATCACAGCGGGGAGCTTCTTCGTGATCGCCCTGGCCATGGCGGCCCTCTCCATGGCTGGCTCCGGCTACATCGGGCTGGCCGGCTTTGGACGCACGGCCGCGGCGCTGGTCCACCTCTCCGCGCTGATCGCCTCCCTGATGGGTCTGGGGTTGGGGGCCATGACCTGGGCGGCGGAGCGGGAGAGCGGGACGCTGGCTTACCTCCTGTCTTATCCGGTCTCCCGGGCTCAGGTGTGGGCCGCCAAGGCCATCGGGGGGGCCATGGCGCTGGCCGCCGCGATGGCTCTGGGGTTCGGGATCACCGGCCTGATCATCGGCCTGGGAGGAGGCCTCGGCGGCGCGGAGGAAGCCGGCCGTTATGCGGCCCTGGCGGCCGGCGCCACCCTGCTTGCCTGGACCACCTACGGCCTGGGGATGACCCTGGGTGTCGGGTTGCGCCGCCAGAGCACCGCCCTGGGCCTCTCCCTGCTGGCCTGGCTGGCCGGCGTGTTCCTCTCGGACCTGGGCCTCATGGGGCTGGTGGGGGCCTTCGCCCTGCCTCCGGCCGTCCTCTGGTGGCTCACCGTCCTGAACCCCCTCCACGCCTTCCGCATCCTGGCGATGGTCTGGCTGAACGGCTCCCCGGATCTCCTGGGGCCGGCGGGAGCCTACGCCTGGCGGACGTATGGGGAGGCCCTGGGGCCGATGCTGATGGCGATCATGCTGGGCTGGCTGGCCCTGGCGTTCCTGATGGCCGCCCTGCGCTTCGGGAGGTTGCAGGACATCGCCGCCTGAACAGAGGAGCTCCTCATCCAGGAGGGGGAATGATGCGTCGAATGGTCGCGATCGCGCTGATGCTGGCGGGGCTGGTGGCCTGCGCGCGGCCCAGCGGGCCCAGGCCGCCGGATATCGCTTACGGGAAGGATCCCTGCGCCAACTGTGGGATGCTCATCAACGATCCCCGCTTCGCCGCGGCCTACGTGACCCGGAACGGCCAGGCCCGCCTCTTCGATGACATCGGGTGCATGATCGATTACTACCGAGACCATCCGGAGGATGTAGCGGCCTTCTATGTGCGTGACTTCGAGGGTGGGGGATGGATCGAGGCGGACCGCGCCGTCCTGGTCCTTGCGCCCGATGTGCCGACCCCCATGGGCTACGGCCTGCTCGCCTTCGCCATGCGGGACCGGGCTGAGGCCTTCGCCCGGGACCACGGCGGGCAGGTGATGGACTGGGCAACCGCCCGGCAGACCGTTCGATCCCCCCATCGCCACGGGCCGTAGCGCAAGCGCATCTGGAGCGGGAGGGGCGCAGCGGGGCTGCGCCCCTCCTCCGCCGAACATCCCCTCCGAACCCCGCGGTCTTTGCTCCCCTCCGGATGCCCGCAACCGGTGCGCCGGAATATACTGGAGGAGCCGAACGCTTCGGGCCCGACAGGGGGAACGCCCGAAGCCGGTGGATGCGATGATCGGCGAGGGTCGGGATGCGGGTGATCACCCTGACGACGGACTTCGGGGATGAGGACGGCTATGTGGGGACGATGAAGGGGGTGATCCTCTCCATCGCCCCCGACG
>JAGHYO010000129.1 GCA_017743605.1 Thermoflexus sp.
TTCCGTCCTCGCCGAGGGGCTCCGGCCCCAGCGAAAGCCGGTCTGTCACCCCCTGGCAGGATACATCGCCGGCTTCCTGGAGGTCGCCCTGGGGCGCCCGGTCCGCGTTCGGGAGATCGCCTGCGCGGCCGTGGAGGGCGAGACCTGTCAGTTTGTGGCGGAAGCGGAACGGTGAGCGCGCTTCGGAGGGGATCGATGTTCTCGGCGGTGCGCCCTGCCACCCGGGCCGATCGGAGCGCTATCCTGCATCTGGTCCGGGAGCATCGGTGGGCTCAAATGACGCTGGACTGGTGGTCCCTGGAGGAATGGCTGGAAGCCCCGACCGCCTGGGTGGTGGAGCGGATGGGCCGGGTGATCGCCTTCTGGCTGGGCATCCAGGTGGACAGCCCGGTGGCGTGGCTGCGGGTGGCGGCGGTGGCCGACGGCGAGGACGCGCCCCAGCTGTTCCGACAGCTCTGGCCCTCCATGGCCCGGGCCCTGGCGGCCCAGGGGGCAACGGAGGCCGTCGGGATGGCCTATGGGGAATGGCTGGAGTCTGTCTATCCGGCAGCCGGCTTCACCCGCCGCACGGTGGTGATCACCCTGCGGAAGGACGACTGGCGGATCCCGGAGCTCCCGGCCGTCCCCGTTCGCGTCCGTCGGGCGATGCTGGAGGACATCCCACGGATCGCGGCGGTGGATCGCCAGGCCTTCGAGCCCCTCTGGTGGTATGGCCCCACCATCCTGACCCGCGCCTGGCATCAGGTGCCCTACTTCATCATGGCGGAGGCGGAGGGAGAGATCATCGGCTACGCCTTCGCCGACCTCTATGGCATGCACGGACATATCGTCCGCCTGGCGGTCCACCCGGCCCATCAGGGCCGGTCCGTGGGGGCGCGCTTGCTGGCGGAGAGCCTGCGGTATCTGATCGACCTGGGGGCTTATCCCATCACCCTCAACACGCAGGTCGAGAACCGGATCTCCCAGGCCCTCTACCGGCGGTTCGGTTTCCACCCCACCGGGCAGGAGGTCTCCATCTGGAGTTGCGCGCTCCGGTGATTCGGAGGGAAGCCCTCGCCGCTTATTCTTCCTTCAGCAGGCCCTTCTGGATCATGTAGCGGACCAGATGGGCGCGGGTTCGCAGGCCCAGTTTCTCCATCCCGCGAGCCCGGTAGGTCTCCACGGTTTTGACGCTCAGGCCCAGGCGCTCGGCGATCTCCTGGTTGGTGTGCCCGATGGCCACCATGCGGAGCACCTGGCGCTCCCGCTCGCTCAGGCTCTCCCATGGCTCCGGGGTCTCCGGGATCTGCGGGGCAGGGATCAGATCCTCCAGGAGCGCGCGGGTCATCGCGGGGTGGATGTAGAGGTCGCCCCGCGCCACCGCGCGGATCGCTGTGATCAGCTCCTCATCGGTGGCGCGCTTGATGATGTAACCGGCGGCGCCCTCGGCCAGGGCCTGCCGCAGGTATGCTTCGTCCTCGTGCATCGTCAGGATCAGCACCCGCGCCTCCGGCACCTGCCGGCGCAGCAGGGCGAGGGCTTGCAAACCGGGCATGCCCGGCATGGTGAGGTCCAGCAGGATGACGTCCGGGCGGATCGCCTCTGCCTGGCGCAGGGTTTGCCAGCCATCCTCCGCCTCTCCGACGACCTCGATGTCCGGTTGGGCGCTGAGGAGCAGCCGGAGGCCGGCCCGGAACACAGCGTGGTCGTCCGCGATCAGCACCCGGATCATGAGTCCTCCAGCGGAACGCGGAGATAGATGGTGGTGCCCTGGCCCGGCGCCGATTCGATGGCCAGGGAGCCTCCCACCACCTGGGCCCGTTCCCCCATCCCATAGATCCCGAGGCGGTTGCCGGGCTCCCCCCGAAGCACGCGATCGACGTCGAAGCCGCAGCCGTCATCCTCCACGATCACGGAGAGCAGACGGGGGGAGGCCTGGAGGAGGACGCTGATCCGCTGGCAACCGGCGTATTTGGCGGCGTTGGTCAGGGCCTCCTGCACGATGCGGTAGACGGCAGTCTGGATGGCCGGGGGGATGCGGCGGCCATCCAGGCCGATCACCTGCATCTCCACTTCGATCCCGAAGCGCTCGCGGTAGTCCCGGATGTAGCGCTCCAGGGCTGCCACCAAGCCCAGATCATCCAGCACCGAGGGCCGCAGCTCGAAAGCCAGGCGCCGCACACGGTTGAGCGTCTCATCGACCAGCCGATACATGTCCTGGAGCCGGGAGCGCATGGTCTCGGGGTCGAGGGCTTGCTCGATGTTCCGCAGCCCCACGCGCAGCGAGGCCAGGGCCTGCCCGGTCTCGTCGTGCAGCTCCCGGGCGATCCGCCGGCGCTCCTCCTCCTGCGCCTCAATGATCCGCTGGATATAGAAGGCCCGCATGCGCTCCTGCTGGGCCAGCTCTTCCACCATCGCGTTGAACGCCTGGGCCAGGGCCCCGATCTCATCCTTGGCCCACACGACCGCCCGGGCGGTGAAATCCCGCCGGGCCACCCGCTCGGTCATCGCCACCAGGCCCCGGATGGGACGGACGATCAGATGGGTGAGGAACAGGGCGATGCCGATGCTGAGGGCGGACACGGCCACGGTGGTCAGCAGCAACCGCACGGTCAACGCGTCGACAGCGGCGCGCACCCCTGTGTCCCGCAGCCCCAGGCGTAACACCCCCGCCTGTCCCCGGAAGACCGGGACCGCGATGTCCCAGATCACCCCCTCCGGCGTGCGCAGCGGCTGGAGATGGTAGGACGCCCCCGGCGGGAGAGGATGCGCCTCGACCAGCCCCACCGGGAACTCCGGCCCGGTCCCGAACGTGTGAGCCAGGACCTCCCCCTCCGGGGAGAGGGCGAAGGCATAGCGCAGCTCGGGGTTGTGATCCACCGCATCCTGCAACAGCCGCTGAAGCCCCATCAGGTCGTTGATCAGGATCAGGTCCGTGCTCCGCGCCGCCAGGTCGCTGGCCATCGCGATCCCCCAGTCCTGGGTGCGGGCGACCAGCACATGGTAGAGGGCGTAGCGGACCTGCAGGATGGTGGTGAGGCCGAAGAGCACCGTTCCGCCCAGGACGATGCCCAGGATTTTGGTCCGCACGCTGACCCCGCCCGCGATCTCCCAGAACCGCTCCCGTGCCTGATGAAGGAAGTGCCATCGCATCTTCCACTCCCTTCGGTTTGCCGATGGCTGTTCCATAGAAGCGGGATGATCGCATCCTCAACCGGCCATCTCCATCGCCAGGGCGAGAGCCCCCAGCAGCCCGGCCCGTTCCCCCAGCGCCGGGGGCAGCACATACGTCTCCAGGTCCCCCTCCAGGGCCGGCGCCGGGAGATACCGGTTCAGCAGCGCCTGCATCCGCCCTCGGACTCGCGGGAGCAGCCCCGGATGCTGGGCGACGCCCCCGCCGAGGAGGATGCGCTGCGGCGTCAGGATGCACAGGATGTTCACCAGGCCCAGGGCCAGATACTCCGCCTCCAGCTCCCACGCGGGATGATCCGGTGGCAGGACCTCCGGAGGCTGCCCCCAGCGGGCCGCCATCGCCGGTCCGGAGGCCAGGCCCTCCAGGCAGTCCCCATGGAACGGACACACCCCGGGGAAGGGGTCCCGCTCCCGGTCATGGGGGATCCGGATGTGACCCATCTCCGGATGCCATACCCCGTGGAGCATCCGGCCGTGGACGATGGCGCCGCCCCCGATGCCGGTGCCCACCGTCAGATAAACGAAAGTGTGCAGACCCTGCGCGGCCCCCCAGCGCCCCTCCCCCAGCGCCGCCGCCTGGACGTCGGTCGTCAGGCCGATGGGAACCTCGAAGGCCTCCCGAAAAGGCCGTAGGAGGTTCACCCCGGACCATCCCGGCTTGGGGGTGGTAGGGATCGTGCCGAAGGTGGGCGACCCGGGATCCAGGTCCAGCGGGCCGAAGGAGCCGATCCCGATGGCCTTCAGTGTTTTGGCGAAGGGCCGGAAGAAAGCGATCACCCGGGCCAGGGTTTCCTCCGGGGTCGTGGTCGGGATGCGCAGGGTGGCCTCCAGGTGATCCGGCCCGGTGCCCACCGCGCAGAGGAATTTGGTGCCGCCGGCCTCCACCGCGCCGTAAAGGGACATCCCGGGGTCCCCTCCGCAGATGGTTTCGGAATCCCGGTTCCGGGCCCTGGGCGCTTCTCAAGGAAAACGTGGGATGCGGGCGTTTTCGACGGCCTGGCGGAGGCGCCGGAGCGCCGCTTCGGCCCCGTCAGGGGCCTCGAAGATGGAAGCCCCGGCCACCAGGACCGTGGCCCCTGCTTCCACCAGGTCGGAAGCGTTCTCCGGCCCCACTCCGCCGTCGACCTCCAGCTCGATGGGTCGGTCGAGGGCGTCGATCATCCGCCGGGCCCGGCGCACCTTCTCCCGCATACGTTCGATGAACGCCTGGCCGCCGAACCCGGGGTTCACGGTCATGATCAGCACCTGATCCACGTCCGGCAGGATCTCCTCCAGGGCGCTCAGGGGAGTGGCCGGGTTCAGGGCCACGCCCGCCCGCAGCCCCAGCCTCCGGATCCCCTGGATCACCCGGTGCAGGTGGGGGCAGGCCTCCACGTGGACGATGAGGCGGTCGGCGCCGGCCTGGGCGAAGGCCTCGAGATACCGCTCCGGGGCCTCGATCATCAGATGGACGTCGAGGGGCAACGAGGTGATCCGCCGCAGGGCCGCCACGACAGGCATCCCGAAGGTCAGGTTGGGGACAAAGTGGCCGTCCATTACATCAACGTGGATCCAATCGGCTCCCGCCCGGGCCACCGCCCCAACCTCCCGGGCCAGGCAGCTGAGATCGGCGGAAAGGATGGAGGGCGCGATCTTCACCTCCCTCATGCCTGGACCTCCTGGAGCAGGGGGCGCACGATCCGCGGACGCCGGCCGGCGACTTCGGCCCGGAGCTGGCCGCATCCGGCCGCCACATCGATCCCCCGGCGCACCCGGACGGTGCAGGGGATCCCGGCCTTCTCCAGGATTCGACAGAAGGCCTCCACCCGTTCACGCGGGGAGGCCTCCCCAGGAAAGTCCGGGGTGGGGTTCAGGGGGATCAGGTTCACGTGGGCCAGCATCCCCCGGATGCGTTCGACCAGGGCGTGGGCCTGCTCTGGCATGTCGTTGACGTCCCGGATCATCACCCACTCAAAGGTCACCCGCCGCTGAGTCTGCTCGATGTAATCCTGCACGGCCGCCATCAGGGCGTTCAGAGGATAGACCCGGTTGATCGGGACCAGCCGGTCGCGCAGCTCATCCGTAGCGGCGTGCAGAGAGATGGCGAGGTTGATCTGCCAGCCCTCCCGGGCGAACCGCTGGATGCCCGGGACGATCCCCACAGTGGAGACGGTGATGCGGCGCTGGCCCAGGCCCAGGCCTTCCGGATGGATGAGCAAGCGCAGGGCCTTGGCGGTGTGGGCGTAATTGGCGAAGGGCTCGCCCATCCCCATGAACACGACGTGGGTCAGCCGCTCGCCGTGGGCGGACAGCCAGCGGGCCACGCGGAGGACCTGCTCCACGATCTCCCCAGCGGCGAGGTTGCGCAGCAGGCCCATCTGGCCGGTGGCGCAGAAGGGGCAGCCCATGGCGCACCCGGCCTGGGTGGAGACGCAGGCCGTGCGCCGGTCGGTGTATTCCATCAGGACCGCCTCCACGTTCGCCCCATCCGGCAGGGCGAACAGCCACTTGCGGGTCCATCCATCTTGGGAGACCCGCTCCGCGACAGGCTGGAGGGCTGAGAGGGTGAAAGCGTCCGCTAGGCGCTCCCGCAGCGCCTTCGGCAGGTCCGTCATGGCCTCAAAGTCCGTCGCGCCGCGCCGGTAGACCCAATGCCAGATCTGGCGCGCCCGATAGGAGGGCTCACCCCACGTGACCAGCGTTTCCGCGAGCTCTTCCAGGCAGAGATCGAGCAGGAACCGCATCTGCCTGCACCTGTGGGAATATCCCTCTTGATTCATCCTAACCAGGGGGGTCCAGTAGGGCAAATTCGATATGCGTGCGAAGGACCGTTCACGAATGAAAATTGGGGACGGTTGCAGGACGGACGATTGCCCTATAAGATTGTCCCGCTGCAGTAGGAAGTGAGGGGAGAATGAGCCATCCGATCTATCGTGTGATGGGATTTGAGATCGCGGGCCCTTACACGCTGCGGGTTCTCTTCGATGATGGGACGGAACAGGTAATCGACTTCCGCCCGGTCCTGGAGGGTCCCCTGTATGGCCCCTTACAGGACGAGGCGCTGTTCCGCCAGGTGGCGATCGATCCGGAGGCCCATACCCTGGTCTGGCCGAATGGAGCGGACTTCGATCCGGAGACGCTTCACGACTGGCCGAAGTATGTTGATGACCTGAAGCGTCGGGCCTCGCGATGGGCCGCCTCGCAGGCGCAAGCCCGCTGAACCGGCGGGTCCGCTTGAAGGGCCAGGGCTTGTTCCTCAAGGGCTTCGCCTTTTCCCCCGAAGTCCCCAAGATCCCCTCGTTTCCTGCTGCACGGATTTGAGTTAAACTATCTCCAAGGTGTGGAGCCTCGGCGCAGAGAGGTGAGCGATGACAAAGGACGCGCGGCTGAAGGCGCTGGAGACGGC
>JAGHYO010000130.1 GCA_017743605.1 Thermoflexus sp.
CCCCGCCGAAGCCCCCGCCCACGAAACCCCCAATAGTCGCCGTAGCCCAGGTGCTGGGGTAGCAGCGCAGTTCCCAGCCGCGCTCGCGGGCGAAGCGCTCGACATGGCCCATCCGTACCCCGGGCTCCACCCGGATCACCCCCGAAGCCTCGTCGAAGTCCAGGATGCGGTTCAGGCGGTGGGTCGAGATCACGATCCCGCCGTAGAAGGGCACGCTCTGGCCGTAATTACCGGTTCCCGCCCCGCGCACCGTGACCGGGATGCCCTCACGGGCTGCGTAGCTCACCACTTTTTGCAGCTCCACCACGCTCCGCGGGGCGACGATCAGGTCGGCCCGCTTGTTCTCGAGCTGGGCTTTCAAAACCGGTGAAAAGTAAAAGGCGTCCCTGGAGAACACCGCAATGCTCTTGGCATCGGTGAAAACGCCCTTTTCCCCCACAATTTTCCGCATGACTTCAGCCAGATCCGTCGCCATCCTAACTCCCTCCTTTATCCCATCCCGGTATTCGGAACCCTTCGGCACATTTCGGGGCAGGCTTCGTGAAGAAGCTCTCCTGCGGGGGGAGACCGCCGAATCATGTCTGTACGAAGACCGATCGCTATACCTGATCCGTAGGCGGTCGACGCGCGTATGGGATATCCCGCTTCGCTCAACATGAGAGCCCCTCGTTAGAAGTGAAACCGGACTTCACGCCGCTCCTCCGCCCGAATCTGACCGCCCAGGATCACGTAACGCTTGGCGACCTGGAACTGGAGCGCTTCACGCCAGCTTGCAGCCTCGAGCACCACCAGATTCGCCTGGGAACCCGGCGTGAGCCCGTATCCCGGCAGACCCAAAGCCTCCGCCGCCCAATCCGTGACCATGTGCCTTACGGTCTCCAGCTCTTCCCCCCAGGCCAGTTGCCCGACGTGAGCCATCCACAAGGCCACTTCCAGTGGGTCGTTGCGCCCGAAAGGGTAGTAGGGGTTGTCCACGTCGTCCTGGGCGGTGACAACCCGCACCCCGGCGGCGAGCAACTCCTTGACCCGCGTGATTCCCCGTGGGAACGGCGGGCGGTTGACCCCGCAGGTCACGAGTTCGATGTGCCCATTGCTGATGACGGTCGCCCCCGTCTGTCGGATGAGCCGGATGGTCTCCTCTGCGGTCGCATCGTCCTGAAAGCTCAGTGAGCCGAGCTGGGTGAGCAGGAGCGGCCAGCTATGCTCGATCGCGAGCCTGGCCAGGTAGGCCCCGGTCGCCGAGTCGGGGTTCTCGGTGTCGTCGGCGACGGCGTGCAGCGGCAGATTATATTTTCGGGCCAGCTCGAGACAGAACTCGGCGTGTGCCTTCTGGTCGGTCTCCGTCGGCTCGAGCCAGGGAACTGCCCCCACCGCGTCGCAGCCCATCTGAACGGCCTGCTCGAGAAGTTCCATGTTTTCGGGATGACGGGCGAAGCCGTTCTGCGGGAAGGGCACGAGCTGAATCGTGAGAAAGGGAAACTGGGCTTGCAACCGCTTCAACCCCTCGAAAGCCCGCAGGCCCGCCTCTTCGTCCACATCGGCAAAGAGGCGGATCGCGCAGGTCCCGTTCTGGATCGCCAGCTTGATCAGTGCGAGGCCCCGCTCAAAAACGCTCTGCGGCGTGTAAGCCCGTTTCACGTAGGCGAGCGCCTGGAAACGGTGCAGGGCGCGGACTTCCGGCGGCTGGCGGCTGAGTTCCCACGCCCAGAACGACTTGCAGGCGTGGAGGTGGGGATTGACGAAGGCGGGCTGGGTAAAGCGGCCCTCGAGGTCAATCTCCCGCCTGGCTCTCCCCGACAAACCCTCCCCCACCGCCACGATCACGCCGTCGGATATGGCAATATCCACCCTTCGACCCTCTGGGAGGATCGCATTTCGCAGCATCAGATCCAGCAAAGCTCACCCCTCCCCATTCGTCTTAGGTTGAGCAACGCGAAACATCCCACACCAGCACCGCTCATCATCCGCTCGGACGAGGCGACCGGCCTGGTTACGGGTACGGGTCTGGCCGGATCCGCCCCCAGGAAGTATCCCTCTCCCCCTTCGGGATGGCTACGTTTTAGAGCCATGACTGAACGACCTCCTGTTTATAGACGAGCCTGCCGGCCTTGTACACCCGCAGCCGGGGTGCAACTTGGGCCAACGCTTCGTCGGCAGTCAGGGCATCCAGGATCACCAGGTCGGCGACGCAGCCCACCTCGAGCCCGTACCCCCGCAGCCCCAGAATCTTCGCGGGTGCATGGGTGATCATCTCGAGCGCCGCCACCCGCTCCTCCGGCCTGGTCAGGCGCGCGGCGTGGACGGCCAGGTTGGCCTGCCAGAGCAGGTCGTAGTTGCCCAGCGGCTGGAAGGGGTCGCGTACGTTATCCGAGCCGAGGGCCACGTTGACCCCAGCCTCACGCAGGGCCTTGATGGGCATGAGCCCCCTGGCCGGCGGGTGTCCATTGCCCTGGAGCACCAGATTCACAGCGGGTAGGCTGACCGTGTGAATCCCGGCCTCGGCGACCTTTTCGATGACGCGACGTTGCGTCTCGAGCGTCTGGAAGGTGAGCGAACAGTTGTGAGCGGAAGTCACCCGGCCCTGCAAGCCTCGAGCCCGCACCATCTCGGCCAGGGTTTCCAGGTCCAGGCGCCGGGGGTCTTCGTGCTCGTCCATGTGCAAATCCACCGGGCGGTGGTAACGCTCGGCCAGATCGAGGGCGGACTTCATGCAGGCCACGGGGTCGGGGGTGAGGTGCGGGGCCCCGCCCACCACGTCTATGCCCATCTCCAGAGCCTGCTCCATCAACGCGTCTCCCTCCGGGGTCCCGGGCACACCCAGCGCCACGAACTCAAGGTCAATCCTCCCGGCGAACTCAGCTCGCAGCTCGAGCATCGCTTCCAGCACCTCGAGGCCCTTGGGCGTGTCCATGTCGAGGTGGCTGCGCAGGTGGGTGGTTCCCCTCGAGATCGCTTGCCGGATTGCGGCTCGAGCCCTGGCTTTGTAGTCTTCCTTGGTCCGTTTTGTCTTGCTTCCGCGCCAGCGCTCGATGGCCTCGAGGAGCGTACCCGATTGGTTCTCCAGACCGTCTACCCCCGGCGACAGGGTTTTGTCGAGATGACAGTGGACCTCCACGAAGCCGGGAAACACCGCCCTCCCCCCGAAGTCCTCGCCTTCCTCCTGTACCTGCCCCACGAAGGCAATTTTTCCCTCATCCACAATGATATCCACCGGCTCTCCCCGGCCCCACAACCGCAGGTTCTTGAGGATCACGACCAACCCCCAGGGTGGGCAACGTTGAAAAAGGCCACTTCAGCGATCAAATCCGCCAGCTTTTGAGCCGCCGAATCCATCCAGGTTTTGCCCTGCTCGGCGCTCGCTACGGTCGGGTCGCCGAAGTGGCCCTCCGGGCTCCAGTCCCTCGTGAGCCAGCCCACCTGCGGCGGCACGGTGAGGCTGAGCGTTTCCGATTTGAAGTTGGGGTAGTGCGGCTCTGCCCGATCCAAGTGCACCAGGTCGGGTCGCAGGTGCAGCATAAGCGCGGTCTCGACGGTTCCGGCGTGGATGCCAAAGTGTTGCTCCGGCGCGGGCAGGCTGGACCGGGCCACCGAGTGATCAGGCTGGGTCACGAAACACAGCAGACCGAACTCCGCCCGCAGGTCACGGGCCATCACCTGCAACAGGGCCAGGTTACCGCCGTGGGCGTTGAACAAGAGCAGCCGCTTGAACCCGGCTCCGGCCACAGAAGCCGCGATATCGCGCACCACCGCCATCAGCGTTGCGGCGGAGAGGGCAATCGTGCCGGGGTAGCCGGTGTGCTCGTTGCTTTTGCCATAGCAGAGCACTGGCAGATACCAGGCCGGAACCCCCTCGGGAAGGCGAGCGAAGGCAGCCCGGACGGTCTCCTCGGCCAGCAACGCATCGGTCAGCAGGGGCAGGTGCGGCCCATGCTGCTCGATGGCCCCGATGGGCAAAACCACCACGCCGGGGTCTTTGGGCAGGGCCTCGATTTCCTTCCAGGTGTGTTCGGCGAAAGCTCGTTTCATAGCCATCCCTAGCGTTTAGGCTTAGCCACAATGCCTATCGGAGCGCCTTCTCTCATAGCAGACGAATCGCCATCAGGGAAATCACGCACAACCCAAACAGGCTGCGGTGGGCTGCGACCAGGTTGGGGTCGGTGAGCCAGGCCATAAAGAACTGGTTGGCGAGGATAAAGCCGCCCCACAGCAGGATGCACCAACCGAAGGCGGCGGTGGCGACCTCGAGGCTTCCCGTCACGAAGGCCCACCACAACAGCCCCGAAGCCACGGCCTCCCAGACGATCACCCCGGCAAAGAGCAGCGCCACCAGCCAGAGTGGGGGGTGGTAGAGACCGGTGATGCGGAGCATCAGCGGCCAGTTGGAGGAGGTCTTCCAGTTTTGCGGCACCAACCCCAGGGCCTTGAGGGCTTCCAGGACGTTCATCAGGGTGACCATGCTGAGCCAGACTGCCCACACCAGCACGATGCCCTGTTTGATCTCCACGACCCCGATCATGCCAGGTGAACCGCCAGCAGCGAGACCAGAAACACGCCGAACAGGCTACGGTGGGGGATGATGCTGTGGCCGCCCTGATCCTCGACCCAGAAGGTCAGAGTGGCCTCCCAGACGATGGCCTCGGCGAACAAGAGCCAGGCCGTCCACCGGGGGGCGTCGTAGATACGGGGGGCCGGAAAAAGGGTCTCGAGGTTGTGCACGCGCAGCCGCCAACCCGGGGGCAACAGCCGGGTTCCCTTCAGGACGTCCAGCGCGTCCAGGATCACCGCCATCGAGACCCGCAGCGCCCAAAATCTTGCAATCCCCTCTTTGGTCAGCGCGGTAGATTTCATAAAACGTAGGGGGAGTTTGCCCGCTCGAGCTCACCCTACCCTCCTCCTAGCGCGGTTTGGGCACGAACTGGTTGGTAAAGATTTTGCTAAGGTCAATCTCGTTCTTGAGCAGCCCGAGGTCCTTGAGCTGCTCGTAGAGGGTCTTCCAGCGCTCCGGGTTCATGTAGCCGATGCCGTTTTGCACCGCGTCACCACGCTGCACCAGGGGTTTTTGCTGCTCCGCCTGCCACATGATCCACTCCGCGGTCTGGTCCGGGTTGACCTCCTGGATGACCGGTATGTAGCGCCGGGGGTTGCCCATATAGCGATACCAGCCCAGCTGTGAGGCCTCCACGAAGGCTTTTACCACCGCCGGGTTGTCGCGCAAAAACTGCTCGGTGGTGACGATCAGGTTCATGTAGGGGTTGAACCCCGAGTCCGCGATGAGCAAAGTGCCGGGGTTGGCCCCTTGCTTGCGGGCCATGAACGGCTCGGAGATGACAAAGCACTGTGTGACCCGGCGTTTGTCACGCAGCCAGTCGGCCAACTGCCCGTTGTAGTTCACCACCTGCACCTTGCCGGAGAGGTTGTACTTCTTCTCAATAAAACGCCAGTAGGCCGCGCCCGGGGAGACCGCCACGGTGCGCCCGGCCAGGTCTTCAAACCGACTCACCGGGTGCTCCATGTGGAACATGAAGCCCTGAGGGTTGGTCTGGAAGGGCGCGAAAATCGCCACCACTGGGATTCCCTGGTCGCGGGCGAACATCACCGCCGCCGCGTCGGTCATGGCGAACTGTACCCGTCCCGCCGCCAGCAAGGGGATCGAGGGGATGCCGGGGCCGCCCGGCTGGATGGTCAGGTCAATGCCCTTCTGCTTGTACAGCCCGTCCGCCAAAGCCGCGTAGAACCCGCCCTGCGAGGGCTGGGGGAACCAGTTGAGCACCATGCTCACCTTGGGCAGTTCCCGACCCTGCCCCAACGCCAATCCCAGGATCACCCAGACCGCCGTCAACACTCTCTTCATGGTTCTCCTCCTACTCATTCTCGAACCGACTCGTGCCAGCTTTGCAAAAAGTAGTTGCTGAGGACGCTGACCACCGCAAAAAGCACGATTCCCACCACCGCCGAGCAGATCGTGGCGGCGAAGAGGGTGGACATCTGCAAACGGCTGGCCGCATTCACCAGCACGAAACCTAGGCCCGCTCGGTTGCCTCCGGCCCCGGCGAAATACTCGCCCACGATGACCCCGATCACCGCCAGCCCACTGGCGATCCGCAATCCGGTGAAGAAGAAGGGCAAGGAGTAGGGCAGCCGCAGCTTGAAAAGCGACTGGACCGGGGTCGCGCCGTAAAAGGTGAAGAGCTGTTTGAGCGAGGCGTCGGTGGAGCGCAACCCGATGGTGGTGTTGGCGATCACCGGGAACACCGCTATCAGGATGCCGATGGCGATGATTGAGGGCAGACCGATGCCGAACCAGATGATGATGATCGGTGCGACGGCGATCACCGGGATGGTCTGGAGCACCACCGTGTAGGGGAAAAAAGCTTTATAGAGAAAGGGGATGCTCGAGAGGAGCAAGGCCACCACGGCCCCGATCAGGGCCGCCAGCAAAAAGGCGAACACCGCCGCCCGCAGGGTGATAAGGGCCGCGGTGGAAAGGATCGCCCAGTTCTCCTGAAAGGCCGCCACCACGTGGGCTGGGGCTGGAACCAGATA
>JAGHYO010000131.1 GCA_017743605.1 Thermoflexus sp.
AGGTCACCGTGGGGCGCTCCCCGGTGAACATGCGGGCCCGGCTCTTGCTGAAGTTAAAGGCTTGGTTGCCTGGCGCCTGGGCCTGGCGCAGGATGAAGAAGAGGAAGCCGACCACGACCAGGGCAGGCAGCCCGTAGGTCAGGAAAGCGATGAGAATGCCGCCCCACTCGTTGGGGCGCTCCGGCACATATTGGATGCTCCGGAGCTTCTCCTCAGACACCCCCAAGGCTTTCATCTGGTCGAGGAAGGTGGAGCCGCTTTCCTTGACGGCAGTTAGGATCTTGCCGTTCTGGAGCTCGACCTGGACGAAGTCGCCGCTGACCGCCACTTTCTTCACCTCGCCGGCCTCCAGGCGGGCAGCGAGGTCGGTCAGGGAAACGGGTTCCCCGCGGCTCCCCCCTCCCCGGCCCATCGCCAGGAAGACGATGAGGGTGATAGCGATGAGGATCCAGATCAGCCCGTTGCGCATTCGCATCGAGTTCACACGCCGCCTCCTGCCCTTCGATTCTCACCTTGATTATATCACGCAAATCCCCTGCTCTCCCGTCTCTCCCGGCCGGAAGATAGGGCGGTCTGCCAGACCTGTTCCTCCGGATAGGACGGCTGGGGGGCCTATGGTGGGCGCCGCTCGGGCGAGAACGAGGGGGAGGCTCTGGGACCACCCGGTCTTCCCGATAGGCCCGGATGGGCTCCGCTCAATGGAGCAAAGGATAGGCTCGAGGTGGGAAAGCCCCCTAAGGGGCTCTTCCCCGCCGCTGATTTTTTTGGAAGTCCCCCACTGGGGCGCTTTGAGGGTATCATGCACAAGTGCCGGGGGCGGGATTCGAACCCGCACGGCCTGGGCGGCCACCTGATTTTGAGTCAGGCGCGTCTTCCTGTTCCGCCACCCCGGCGCGCCGATTTGATTTCATTCTATGGGGAGCCATCCATGGGTGTCAAGATGCGTCAGGCGCCGATCCCCCGGAGCATCCTCTTGTTGACCTTCGGGCTCTGGCTGTATGTGGGCGGCGGCCTCCTCGCCCCGCTGCTGGAGGGGATCCCGCATGTGATGCGGGTCAGCCCGCCGGTACAGACCGGCTTTCACGCCCTTGCCACCGCCCTCTACACGCTATATTCCTTCACCTGCCACCAGCTCCCCCAGCGGTCCTTCTTCTTGTTGGGAGAGCGGCCGACCTACACGCTGGAGGAGCTCCGCGCCCGGGTGGGATCGGAACGCTTGCCCGGCGATCCCTGGCCTCGCGCCTTCATCGGTGATCCCTCCGTCGGCTGGAAGACGGCCCTCTGCCAGCGGGATCTGGCCATTTACGGATCTATGGCCCTGACCGCCACCGCGATGCTCCTTCGCCGGCGCCCCGGGCGCCCCCTCCCGCTCTGGGCCTTCCTCACTTTTGGCCTGCTCCCCATCGCCTTAGACGGCGGCTCCCAGCTGCTCTCCTACATCCTGGCGATGATCGGCCCCTTCACCCCCCGCGAGAGCACACCCCTGCTCCGTCTCCTCACAGGCACTCTGCTCGGAGTCACCCTCATCGGGACCTTTTTCCCGCGCCTCTGGCGGGCGGAATGGGCTGCCTGGGAGAACGCCTCCCGATCTACTCCAGAAACTCCAGGAACGGATTAGCCGCCCGCTCCTCGCCGATCGTGGTCGGCGGCCCGTGCCCGGGGTACACCCGCGTCTCATCGGGAAGGGTGAGCAGCTTCTCCCGGATGCTCCGCATGAGCGTCTCGTAATCCCCTCCGGGCAGATCCGTGCGGCCGATGCCCCGGGCGAACAGCACGTCCCCATCCAGGACCACCCCAGCCCGCGCCTGATACAGGGAGATGTGCCCGGGGGTGTGGCCTGGCGTCCACAGCACCCGGAACTGCAGCTTCCCGACCTCCAAGATCTCTCCGTCCTGAAGCTCGCGATCCGGCGGCGGGCTGGGCGGAAGGGGGATCGACCACCAGTCGGCCCCGCCCCTTGCCTCCAGCAGAGGCCGGTCCGCTGGGTGCAGGGCCAGGGGCGCCCCAGTGGCCTCCACCACCGCTGCGTTCGCCCCGATGTGATCCCAATGGGCGTGGGTGTTGATCACATATCGCACCCGCAGATCCAGCGCCTGCACCACCGCCAGGATCTGCCGGGCATCCCATCCAGGGTCCACGATCAGAGCCTCCCGGGTCTCCGAACAGAAGACGATGTAGCAGTTCGTGGCCAAGGGCCCTAAGGTCAGGATCCGCATCTGCATGGTGGATGCCGGCATGAAAGCCTCCCGCCGTACCTCAAGGCGCTCCAACCGCGGGCAGCGTGAACACGAACCGCGCGCCCCGGCCGGGTTCGCTGAAGGCCTGAATGCGGCCGCCGTGGGCCTCCACGGCATGGCGCGCGATGGCCAGCCCCAGTCCGCTGCCGCCTCCCCCCCGATGCCGGTCTCCCCGATAAAAGCGCTCGAAGATGCGGGGCAGCTCCTCCGGCGGGATGCCCGGCCCGGTGTCCGCCACCTCAATGGCGACCCATTCTCCCTCCGGCCAGGCTCGCACCCCGATCTCCCCGCCGCGCGGGGTGAACCGTACGGCATTGTCCAGCAGGTTCCCCAGCGCCCGGCCCGCCCATTCAGGATCCGCCCACACCCGAAGCCCTTCGGGGATCTCCAGCCTCACCCTCAGCCCACGGGCCTGATAGAGGGGGGCGAAGCGCTCCACCTCGCCTTGGATCCAGGCGCGCACCTCCAGCGCCTCGTAGGCCATAGGCCACTCCCCCGCCTCCAGCCGGGCTAGGTCTAAAAGGGTGTGCACCAGCCGGATCAGCCGGTCGACCTCCCCGATCAGACGCTGCCAGGGCGGCGGCAACGGATCCGGAGGTCGGAGTTCGTCCAGCAGCAGGCGGATGGTGGTGAGCGGGGTCCGGAGATCATGGGCTACGTTGGCGGTGAGCTCCCGCCGCGCCCGCTCCGCCTCCCGCTGCCGGGTGATGTCCGCTAAGGCCAGCCCGTAGCCCCCGGACCACTCCCAGACGGTGGCCTGCCACCAGCGTCCCCGCCAGCGCAGCTCGCGGGCGTTTATTCTCTCCCCTTCAGGGGAAGCCGGAGACGGGATCAGCGCGTCCAGCTCAGGGGACTGCGTGGTCTCCAGGGGGGTGCGGCCTGGCCGGGCGCCGAGACGCTCCACCGCGGGACGGTTGGCCCAGCGGATGCGCCGCTCCTGATCCAGCAGAAGCACGGCCTCCGTCCCGCCCTGGGCCAGGGCCTCCAGATTGGCGCGGAAGCGGAGCGCTTCCGCTGTTTTTTCTAGAAGCCGCCAACGGGCCTCCCGGAGGGCCTCCTCCGTCTGCTGCCACCGCCGATAGACGAAGCCCAGGCCCCCCAGGGTGAGCAGCGTCAGAAACGCAAGGAAGATCTCTGGCATCCTTACTCCTATCCCTCGAATCGGTATCCGATCCCCCGCACAGTGATGATCCGCCGAGGATGCGCAGGGTCGTCCTCGATCTTCTCCCGAAGCCAACGGATGTGGGTGTCCACCGTCCGGGTGTCCACCGGATGCTCTAAGCCCCACACCCGCTCCAGAAGGAAGGCCCGGCTCAAGACGCGGCCCCCGTGCTGGATCAGCGTGGCCAAGAGGTCGAACTCTTTCATGGTGAGGCGGAGCTCTTGGCCGCCCCGAAAGGCTTTGCGGGCCAGCAGATCCAGGGTCAGATCGCCGGCGGTCAGGGTGGTCGCCGGGCGTCCCCGGGCGCGCCGCAGAAGGGCTCGGATGCGAGCGAGCAGCTCTCCCATGTGAAACGGCTTCACCACGTAATCGTCTGCTCCCGTCTCCAGACCCACGACACGATCCACCGGCCCGCTGCGAGCAGTGAGCATGAGGATGGGCACGTCGGTCTCCTTCCGAAGGATCCGGCAAATGGAGAGGCCATCCAGGGTGGGGAGCATCAGGTCGAGGATGATCAGGTCTGGTTGAACAGTGCGGGCCAGCTCCAAGGCTTCCCCGCCATCCCCGGTGGCGATCACCTCGAAGCCCTCCCGCCGCAGCGACTCGCTGAGGGTATCCCGCAGCGAGACGTCATCTTCCACCAGCAACAACCGCATCCCCTCTTCTCCTCACATTGTGCATCAGGCGGGATCGCCGCCCCTGCCCTTCACGTTATGTTGCCACGCCCATGGAGGCCCGTCAAACAGTTCGACGGCCTTCGGGCTGTTGAGCAGGGTCATCGAAAGATCAGCGGGGATCAAGGCTCTGCTTCCATCACGATCACGGTGCCCGCCACCAGGGAGCCGTCGGCTGCTCGAAGCCAGAGATAAATTAGAGGGACCAGGTTGCGGGTCTCCAATCACCTCGATATTGGGGAGAACGAACATTTGGCGCTCCACGCGGCGTCCATCGATCCAATCGCCATCCATCGACGCCTCCTCCGGCTCTCTTTCTCACTCCCGTTCTGCGCGTGGGCGGCGCAGGACCTCCGGGGCCTCCGCCTCGACGGAGCCGTCCGGCCGAGCGATCCCAGTCACCGTTGCGTAGATCCCAACCGACAACTGGCCCTCCGCGTCCGCTTCCGGGGTCGCGTGCACCCGATGGCTGTCCACCGGATAGCACCCCGGGATGACCGCGGTGGTCCAGCCCTCCAGCGCCATCGCCTCCCTAAAGGGTTCTTCTATGAAGTCAGGGCTTGGCCGGATGAGCGAGGTCGTAGACGCCCTGCCTGCTTCCAGAAGCCGCTCACCCGGAGCTACACCGGCGCAGCCAGGGAACAGGACCCTGACGGATCGCAGGAGGATCCACCAACCCAACAAGGGGCGCACCGAGCCCACTTCATCCCCCTCTGTGCTGGAAGTGGGCGGGATTGTGCCGGTCACGTGCGGACGGGTGTGCTTCGTCCACTCCACCGGGCTCAATTCCCCTGCCTCGGTCTTCGCTTCCATCCGCGCGGCCCGGACGTCGATGCGTTGAATGGTCCCGTGTCGGACCTGGGTGGGCCGGCAGACGATCGCCCACTGGGTTTCCGGGGTTGGGCCTTCCTCAATCTAGCAGCCGCGGACGGTGAGGGAACCCCCAACCCGCCCGTCCTGCAGGTCTGAGCGCCCGGGGCCAAGGACGCGGAAGCGGGTCTCTTCCGCGACCCGGGCCTCAAAGTCTCCTCAGCGCCCGATGTGGAGGGTCAATCCGTTCACTCGGATGGTGGTGAGGGTCCCCCGCACCATCACCAGTCGGGCGGCGGTGGCGGTCCACATGGAGATGGGGGTCTGAGCCCATGCCGCTCCCACGGGGACAAGCAACATGGACCGCACGGCCAGCGCGGTCATCCTGATCCATAGCCAACGCATTGCGCGCCTCCGTGGCTGAGCGGGTGAGCGTCGGCGGAGCTCTTTTGGACTCCCCTAATGAACAATAGGCAGGGGAGGAAGGGGGCGGCCGGTTATGGGCGCTGAACCCAGGGGCTCGGAAGGAGACCTGACGGATGTCATAGGAAGAATGTGAAGGATGTCACTACCCGGGAGGTGTCAGGTTGAAAAAAATAAACCATGATGATCCAAAACCTGACAAGGTCGGGGCTGGGGATGGAGATCAGTCGGCGGGCGGACTACGCGATGCGAGTGATACTGGATCTGGCAATGCTGCCATCGGGGATGCGGGCCCGGGCCCGAGACATTGCACGGCGGCAGGCCATCCCGTACGCCTTTTTGCAGAAGATCATCCGGGATCTGTGCGCGGCAGGGTTTGTGGAGGCCAGCCGGGGGCGTCGGGGTGGGGTTCGCCTGGCGCGTCCGGCCGAGTCCATCACGCTGTTGGAGGTCCTCGAGGCCATGGAAGGCCCTATTCGCCTCAACCGCTGCGCCCGGGAGCCCCATCTCTGCTCGCGCTACAGCTTCTGCGCCATCCATCCGATCTGGGCCCAGGCACAGGCCTATCTCCAGCACCTTCTGGGCTCCACCACGTTCGCTCAGTTGGCAGAGCAAGGGCGCCAAATCCGGGCGGCCCAGGCCTATAACGGCGCTAAGGCGCCGGCCCTGTTGGCGCTGCGCTCCCCGGTTCCCCTCCCATGAACGGGAGGTACGCGATGCAGGAGGCCTTTCAGCCAAAGGCGGCTTTACCCCTCCCTATCGACATGATCCTGCTGTTCGCCGCCATGTGGTCCGGCCTTTACCTGAAAGTACTCCTTCCTTGGAGGATGACCGCCTTCTGAGCGCTCCCGTTCGACCGGCCTGGCGAGCATCCGACTGTCTGCCACGAGTATTGCGGGACACGCCATCATGCCATGTTCGCGAAGGTGATCACCGAGCCGTGGACTGCGGAGGGGCCTTCCCTCCCGACGCCCTGAGCAGCGGCCTTGGCGTTGGCGTGCCAGGCCCGCTGAAGCCATATGCGTATGCGAAGGAGGTGCTGACTTGGGACTGAAAGCAAAGGACATCATGACCACGGAGGTGGTGACCATTGAGCCCTCCGCCACGGTTGCAGAGGTGGTGGCTCTCATGAAGGAGAAGGGCCTGCGGGCGCTCATCGTGGAACGGTCCGACGAGGAGGACGCCTACGGCATCGTGACGGAGACTGACATCGTCTACAAGGTCGT
>JAGHYO010000132.1 GCA_017743605.1 Thermoflexus sp.
AGCCCGCCGGGCCGTGGAACCAGACGTAGCCCGCGATGTAGGCGCAGAAAGCCGCGTCCAGCTGATCCTCCCACGCCTTCCACCTCCGCCGCGTCCCCCCGCGGGGTGGCTCGCGCCAAGGCTCAGGCCAGCGCACGGAGGGCCGGAAGGCCTCTAGGGAGAGCAGCCGCTGATGCCATCGCCGCAGCCCCTGCGCCCATTGATCCCGACGCAACCGTTTATAGCGGAGGATCCGTTGCAGGCCAAACAGGACCACGGCGGCTGGATGGGGGAACACCTCTAAGACCACGCGGACCGGGAGGCGAGGGGCCTCGGGGGGCTCCAGGACCAACCCCCGCGCGCAGAGGGCCCTCGTCAGGGCCTCCCCCCGCAACCCGCCGAAGGTGCGCAGCCAGCGACGGTTGACCAAGTAGCCGCCTGCGTGATGGCGGCCGAAGCGGGAGGCTAGGATCCGATCGCAGGGTCGGGAACCTGTCTCGTTGGGGACGATGAGGGGCGCATCGATCCCGATCACACAGGGGGCGTCCAGATACGGCTCCAGGAAGACCAGGATCTCTGCATCGGCGCCCAGCTGCGCTGTCCAGGCCACCACCTCCCAGTGATCCTCTGCCCATCCCATCACCACCCCGGCGCTCGGGTTCCGGGGCGACCACGCCAGGTCCAGTCCAATGGCCCACATCTCCTCGATCCTCCTGGGGGATCGCCACGCCCGCGGTCCGGGCCTGCTCCTACTCTACCTTCACGGCCCAGGTAAAATGAACCCGATCGGAGCTTCTGATCCTGCGCCCGGGGAGGCGACCGATGACGACATTGCTGGTGCGCCACGCGGAGGTGCTGGTGACCATGGACGACGCCCGGCGGCGGATCCCAGATGGGGGCCTCTTCGCCCGGGACGGCGTGATCGAACAGGTGGAGCGGACCGAGGAGCTGCCCCGGGAGGCGGATCTGGTCTTGGACGCCCGGGGGATGGTGGTGATCCCGGGCATGGTCAACATCCATCATCATCTCTATCAGACCCTCACCCGGGTCATCGCCCAGAACGCCAAGCTCTTCGATTGGCTGCGCACCCTGTATCCGATCTGGGCCCGCCTGGACCCCGAGGCAGTCTACGTCAGCGCCCTGGTGGGGATGGCGGAGCTCCTCCGCTCGGGCTGCACCACTACCAGCGATCACCTGTATCTGTTCCCCAACGGGGCAAAGCTGGACGACGAGATCCGCGCGGCGCGGGAGATCGGGATCCGGTTCCACGCCACCCGTGGAGCGATGTCCCTGGGAGAGTCCCGGGGCGGCCTCCCGCCGGATTCCGTGGTGGAGGATGAGGAGGCGATCCTGAAGGACATGCAGCGGGTCATCGAGGCCTATCACGATCCGAAGCCCTACGCGATGTGCCGGGTGGCCCTGGCGCCGTGCTCCCCCTTCTCCGTCACCCCGGATCTCATGCGGGAGGCGGCGGCCATGGCCCGCCACTACGGGGTGATGCTCCACACCCATCTGGCGGAGACCCGGGACGAGGAGGAATACTGCCTGGCCCGGTTCGGCAAGCGCCCGGTGGCCTTCGCCGCTGATCTGGGCTGGGAGGGGCCCGATGTATGGTTCGCCCACATGGTGCACGTGAACCGGGAGGAGATCGCTGCCCTGGCCCGGACGGGTGCGGGCGTCGCCCACTGCCCCACCTCCAACATGCGGCTGGCCTCCGGCGTTGCCCCGATCCGGGGGATGCTGGACCATGGGGTAAAGGTCGGGTTGGGGGTGGATGGGAGCGCCAGCAACGATTCCTCCCACATGCTGGCGGAGGTCCGGCAGGCGCTGCTCCTCCAGCGGGTAGCCCTGGAGCGGCCCGACGCCCTGACCGCAGAGGAGGGCCTTTGGATGGCCACCCGAGGCGGCGCGGCGGTGCTGGGGCGGGACGACATCGGGCAGCTCGCGCCGGGGAAGGCGGCGGACTTCGCCGCCTGGCGGCTGGATCGTCTGGATTACGCGGGGGCCCTGCACGACCCGGTCGCCGCCCTGGTGTTCTGTCAGCCCCGCCCGGCCGATTGGGTGGTGGTCCAGGGCCGGGTGATCGTTCAGGAGGGGCACCTGCTCCCCGTAGAAGAAGGCCGCCTGATCGAACAGCACAACCGCATCGCCCGGCGCATCGTGCGGGGAGAGTAGGGATGCCCGAGCGATACGCGCACTTGCCTTCGGGAGCCGAGAAGCTCCTCCCGGCTCCTTATCCCGTCGGGAGAACGCAGCCTCACGGCCAGCGTGCCAAGAGATCTCCCAAATAGTGCCCGCAGCGATCCACAACAGGCTGGAGCCGATTCCCCCAGAAGGGCAACGGCCGCTGGAGACGACGCACATCCACGCTACTCACATGCCCGCTATGGAGGATAAAGGCGTGGACGTCGAGAAGAAGACGGGGTCCTCTATTAGACTGAGCGAGATATCCCTCCAGGATCCGAAGGCCCTCCGCGATCTGATCCCGCTTATCGGGTTCCACCGCTCCCCGGGTGAGCTCCAACACGACAACCAGCAGCCGTCCCCGACGTTCCCAGAAAAGGAGAAAGTCTGGTCTCTTGCCGCCCTGCCCCTGCAGGAAGTCTGGGCACCGATCGCAATCTAGGAGACGAAAAGCCGAGTCCTTCGGCCACCGGATGGAGCACTTAATGTTCCATCGTGATCGTAGGGGAGTAGCTGTTAAACAACCGTGGGCATTGTGGTGCGTCAGCAGCCAGCTCAGGAAAGGATGCATGCCGAGCCCCTCGCACGCTATCCCTCCCCCAGCTCTACGGTCAGGGGGCCGGTCAGGCGATAGGTTTCCGCACCGATCTCCTCGAAGACCCGCGCGAATTCGTCCTCCGGGAAGCCGAAGCCCAGCTCGATGCGGAGAGGTTGGATCTCGCTCCCGCGTCCGTCCTCCCGCATCCGGAACAGGTAGGCCCCCACCTCCTCCTCGCGGAGCAGATCCTCTTCGGTGAACCCCAGCTCCTTCCAGCGCGCGGGGTCCGCCCGGGAGGCCAGGATGTGATTGCTGACTTGATGAAGGATCAGGGGGCTATGGGTGGTGCAGAGGACCGTCACGCCGGCCCGCACCAGCCGCACCAGGGCCCGGGCGACCCGACGCTGGTTCTCCGGGTGCAGATGGGCCTCGGGCTCCTCGATGACCAGCATCCCTCCCGGCCGGAGCAGATACTTGATCCAGAGGACCAGGGGGGCGAGCTCCCCGACCGTGGAGGAGGCGCGTTGGATCGGGATCTCAAGTTTCTTCCGTTTCGCCCGGGTTCGATAAACGATCTCAGGGACAGGCACCCCATCTGGATAGGAGAAATCCACCGCGCCCTTCAGAAGATCCTCTTCCAGCACCTCCAGGGCGCTTTGGAAAGGAGAGGCGCCTTCGCCCACCCGGGACCGTCGCCTCAGGCCCTCGGATGCGTGGATGAGCTCCTCCAGGAACTCTCCGATCAGGCCGGGCAGCGCCGGCACGCGGCTCTCCTCAATGCCGGCCCACCGGGAGACCCGGCGCACAGCTTCAGCGGTTAGAGCGCGCCATCCCTGCAACACCCCCGAACGGGCCGCTGGGAGGTAGTAAGAGAAATTCGGCAAGCCAATCGCTTCGGCCACGGGAAACTGGACAATCAGTAGTTGTATACCTGTAAGCACCCCTTCTTCTTCATACTGCAACTCGGTCTTTTCTTCATACTGCAACTCGATCTTAGCCAACCCCGAGGCGTTCACCTCAACTGACCAGCGAGATCCATTCCCTTTAAGAGAGGCCCACCAATTCTCCGAATCGCGACTGTAGACATAAACATGGGCCTTCTCTTCCGAAGCAAATCGGGAAATCAAATCCCGAAGATTCTTGCAATTGAAGTAGACATAAAGGCGATCAAGCATCTCTTCTTCCAGGTATTCCGATAGAAACTGAAATAGCATTTCTTGAATTGGGAGCGATATCTTCCTTTTGTCAAGGACCATCATGTTTGGAACTGTTCGAACAATAGAATGCGCCAGCGTGGCGGCGTAGGATTTCCCCGTGTTGTTAGGCCCGATGAAGAGCGTCAGAGGGCGCAGCTCGAAGGATCCCGAGGCGATCGGGCCGAAGTTCTCGATTTCGATGCGCAACCGCCCATGATCGGACATCGCCCCACACTCCTTTCCACCTACCGGCCATATGGCTATCTTGAGTATAGCGCTGGTCTCTAAGGAGGGACTCCGGTTTTCTACGCGCCAACCCGGAAGGGATCTACCGGGAGCCCTGTCCGGATGCGGCGCCCATGCGGGCTTTCACGAAAGCGATCTCGTCCTCCCGGGTTCGCACCTCCCCATCCAGGCGAGCCGCCCGGAGGGCCCGCAGCATCTCCCCGATGGCTGGGCCCTCCGGCACGCCCAACCGGCGCAGGTCGTCCCCTCGCAGCAGCGGCCGGACTCCCCGCCAGATGTGCGCATACCGGAACAGGTTATCGCGGGCCCGGCCGGGCGGCGCGGCCACCCATACCACAAAGAGGGCGATCAGGGGATACGGATCCAGATGCTCGGCGACGGTGCTGGGCTTGAGAGGCTCCGCGAGGCGCTCGAGCTTCCCCCGAACCTCCAGCACGGCCCGCAACGCCTCGGCCTCCCGGCCCGGGAAGCGCAGGCGGCGGAGCCCCTGCTCCAGTTGGATTGAGGTCAGCCGATACGCCATCAGCCCCCACCCGGCCAGAACCCGCCAGCGATCCAACGGAGTCCCCTCCCGGGCCTGCCACTCCCCGTCCTCCAGGGCCGCGCGCATCGCGCGAAAGCGCTCCCGCAACCCATCGTCCGCCCGGAGGTCCGGCATCACGAACGTCAGGGCCTTCCATTCCTCCAGCCGGGCCAGGATCCGCTCCGGCTCCGGCTCGGCCAGGATCAGCTCCATCTCGTGCCGGATCCGCTCGCCGCTCACCCGGGCCAGCAGATCCACCGCATGCTGGATGAGCTCCTCCGTCCGGGGTTCCACCCGGAAGCCCAGGCGGGCTTCCAGGCGGGCCGCCCGCAGGATCCGGGTAGGGTCCTCCACGAAGCTCAGGGAATGGAGGACGCGGATGAGGCCTCGTTGCAGGTCCTGCAGGCCCCCATAGAAATCGAGCAGCTCCCCGAAGCGATCGGGGTTCAGGCAGACCGCCAGGGTGTTGATGGTGAAATCGCGGCGGTGCAGGTCCTGCTTGATGGAGCTGGGCTCCACCTGGGGGAGCGCCGTCGGGTGGGCGTAGAACTCCCGGCGTGCGGTGACGAGGTCGATGGCCCTCAACCCTTCCACCGGCCCGGCCGGGGTGGTGATCGCCGTCCCCTCCAGCAACCATTTGGCTGTCCCGAACCGCCGGTGGGCCACCACCCGTCCCCCATAGCGCGCCCGCATCGCATCCGCCAGGGCGATGGCGTCCCCCTCGATCACGATGTCCACGTCCACGATGGGGTAGTTGAGGATGAGGTCGCGCACCAGCCCTCCGACGAAGTAAGCGGTGAAGCCCATGGCCTGGGCCGTGGCCCCGATCTCCCGCACCAGGGCCAGCCAGGGGGGCGGGAAGGCGGCCTCCATCGCCGAGGTCACGCTGAAGCGCGGGCGGACCTTCCGGCGTTCCCCCCACAGCTGGATCAGGTCGGTGCGGGTGACGATGCCGACGACCTCGCCGTCCTCCACCACCGGGATCTGCCCCCAGCCGGTTTCGATCATCAGGCGCTGGACCTTCTCCACCGGGTCGGAGGGCAGTACGAACACTTCCCCCTTTTCCATCACCCGCTCCACCGGCTGGCCGCCCAGCCCATGCTGCATGGCCCGGTCCACCGCCCGCCGGGTCAGCAGGCCCACCACCTGTCCTTCGCGCACCACCGGGAAGCCCTCGTGGCCGGTGCGTTGCATTTCCCTGGCCGCTTCCCGGACGGGGAGATCCGGTGGGAGAACCCGCAGGCCGCGGGACATGATCTCGGCTACGGTGACGGCCGGCCGGATGTGCCGGGGCAGGATCCGCACCAGCTCCTCCCGGATCTCCTCCAGGGAGCGGCCCCGGATCACGGCGGCGGCCGCCCGGGTGTGGCCACCGCCCCCGAAGTACGCAGCGACGCCGCCCGCGTCGATGTCATCGGTGGTGGTGCGGCACACCAGCTGGATGTGTCCGTCGAACTCCACCAGCATGAAGAGGGCGGAGGGCTCGAAGAGATCACGCAGGCGGTGGGCCACGCTAGAGACTTCCTCTAGGAAACCATCCGCCTGCGCGGCGGCAATGACCACCGTGTGCCCCTCCAGCTCCAGGGTCTCCGCCGACTCCAGTAGGCGATCATACAAGCGGCGCTGGGCCTCGGAGAGGGGATGGTGCAGGAACTCGCTGACCACCGCGAGATCCGCCCCCCGTTCCATCAGCCAGGCCGCCGCCCGCAGATCCCTTGGGGTGGTAGAAGGATAAGTGAGGGATCCGGTGTCCTCGTAGATCCCCAGCAGCAGAAAGGTGACCTCCACCCAGCTCAGGGCGATCCCCCGCTCGGCCAGCCCCTCCACCAGGAGCGTGGTGGTCGCCCCCACCGGCTCCCCGTGAT
>JAGHYO010000133.1 GCA_017743605.1 Thermoflexus sp.
CGGCCAGCGGTCGGCCTGCGCCGACCGAAGGAGATCCTTGGCGTCGGCGGAGGCCGACGCCCGGCGCGCCAGCGCCTACCTAAGCCCATTTCGATCGGCAACCACTCGCGGAAGGAGGAGGGCGATGGACGTGCGGACGATCGAGGGACGCTACACCAGCGGGGTTTACCCCAAGCGAGAGCTCGTTCTGGTCCGCGGCGAGGGCGCTTACGTGTGGGATGAAGCGGGACGGCGCTACCTCGACGCCACCGGCGGTCAGGGCGCAGCCCTCCTGGGCCACAACCCGCCGGCGGTCCGCGCGGCCCTCTGGAAGCAAATGCAGCGCCTGATGGTCTGCCCGGAGATCTTTTACAACGATCAGCGGGCCGCCCTTCTTTGGGCGCTTCAGGAGGTGCTGCCGGGGAACCGAGAGTGGCGGATCTTCCTCTGCAACTCCGGCGCCGAGGCGGTGGAGGCCGCCCTCAAGTTCGCCCGCCTCCGCACCGGGCGGTCGGAGATCATCGCCGCCCGTCGGGCCTTCCACGGCCGCACCATGGGCGCCCTCTCGGCCACCTGGAACCCGGCCTACCGCCAGCCCTTCGAGCCGCTGGTCCCCGGCTTCCGCCACATCCCCTTCAACGACGTCGCCGCCCTGGAGGCCGCCATCGGCCCTCAGACCGCCGCGGTGATCCTGGAACCGATCCAGGGAGAGGGAGGCGTATGGCCGGCGGATCCCGCCTTCCTGCAAGCAGCGCGGGCGTTGTGCGACCGCTTCGGGGCGCTGCTGATCTTCGATGAGGTGCAGACCGGGTGCGGGCGGACGGGGCGCTGGTTCGCGGCGGAGCACTTCGGCGTGGTCCCGGATCTGCTCGCCCTCGGCAAGGGGTTGGCCGGGGGGTTCCCCATCGGCGCCCTCGCCTTCCCGGCGGAGTGGGGCGCGATGCCTGCGGGCGCCCACGGCTCCACCTTCGGCGGGAACCCGATGGCCTGCGCTGCGGCCCGGGCGACCCTGGAGACGATCCATCGAGAGCGTCTGGTGGAGCGGGCGGAGCGGCTCGGCGCAGATTTCTTGGAGCGCCTCCGCCAGCTCCGATCCCCGCTGATCCGGGAGGTCCGCGGCCTGGGCCTGATGGTGGGCGTGTCCCTGCGGGTCCGCGCCACGCCGGTCCTACGCCAACTGATGGCGCAGGGCGTGCTGGCGCTCCCCGGCGGGCCGGACACCGTCCGTTTCCTGCCGCCCCTGATCGTAGAAGAGGACCACCTCGCGGAGATCACCGCGGCCCTTGAGGAAGCTCTGGCCGAAACCCGCCTTCCCGTTCCCTCCGCGCTGGAGGAAATCGCATGACCGCACAGGGGGCCCTCTCCATCCCCGATGAGGAAGCCTGCCGCCTGGTGGAGGAGCTGGTGCGCATCCCCAGCCCTTCCGGCGCGGAACGGGAGGCCGCCGCCTTTCTGGTGGGCTGGATGCAACACCATGGCTTCACTGCGTGGATCGACGAGGCCGGCAACGCCATCGGGGTCCTCGGGGGAGGCCCCCGCACGCTGATGCTGCTGGGCCATCTGGACACCTTCGCCGGGGAGATCCCGGTGCAGGTAGTGGACGGCCGCCTCTACGGCCGGGGCGCTGTGGACGCCAAAGGGCCCCTCGCCGCAGCCCTCGTCGCCGTTGCCCGCGTCGGCTCATGTCCTGGATGGCGCTGGGCCGTGGTCGGGGCGGTGGAGGAGGAAGCCGCCACCTCCCGGGGCGCGCGCCACCTGCTGCGCACGTGGCCGCCGCCGGAGATGGTCCTCATCTTGGAGCCCAGCGGGGCCAACGCCATCACCCTGGGCTACAAGGGGCGGATGATCCTCCACACCCGTCTGGAGGCCCCCCATCGGCACACCGCGGTGCCCGAGCCAGGGCCCGCGGAACGGCTGGTGGAGCTTTGGCTCGCCCTGCGGGAGCAGGCCCGCGCGGCTTCCCCCGGCGCCGCGCTCTTCGAACAGGTCACGCCCTCCCTCCGCCGGGTGATCGCCGACGGCGACGGCCTCCGGGAGTGGGCCGAGATGACCATCGGGTTCCGGCTTCCGGAGGCCTGGCCGCCGGAACGGTGGCGGGAGGCCATCCGGCCGACTTTGGAGGCTGCCGGGGCGATCTGGCGGACCGAGGGGGAGGAGCCGGCCTGGCGGGCCTCCGCGGACAGCTCCCTGGTGCGGGCGTTGCTGGAGGGGATCCGTGGGGAAGGCATGCGGCCGCGGTTGCTGCTGAAGTCGGGAACCTCCGACATGAACGTCGTGGGCCCGGCGTGGCGCTGCCCAATCGCCGCCTACGGGCCCGGCGATGCCCGGCTCGACCACACGCCGGAGGAGCACATCGTCCTGGCGGAATACCTTCAAGGCGTTCGCGTGCTGACCCGCGCCCTGAAGTGGATCGCTGAGGGCGAGCGGTGAGAGACCGATCCCGATGAAAGGAGGGAGCACGATGCCGCTGGATCAGTTCTACATCATCGAGTCGACCCTCCGGGAGGGGGAGCAGTTCGTCGGGGCCCACTTCTCCACCGAGGACAAGATCCGCGTCGCCCAGGCCCTGGACGAATTCGGCGTGGAGTATATCGAGCTCACCAACCCCTCCGCCTCGCCGAAGAGCTTCGAGGACTGCCGTACCATCGCCCGGCTGGGGCTGCGGTGCAAGGTGCTCACCCACATCCGCTGCCATCCGGAGGACGCCCAGCGCGCCCTGGAGACCGAGGTGGACGGCATCGACGTGGTCATCGGCGTCTCCTCGTATCTGAGGCGGTTCAGCCACGGGATGAGCGTGGAGGAGATCATCGATCGGGCCGCCGAGGTGCTTGCCTTCATCCGGGAGCAGGCCCCCCACATCGAGCTGCGCTTCTCCACCGAGGACACCTTCCGCAGCGATCCAGCGGATCTCCTGCGCGTGTATCTGGCAGTGGACCGGCTCGGTGTGGTGAATCGTCTGGGGATCGCCGACACGGTGGGCATCGCCACCCCAAGCCAGGTGGCCTGGCTGGTAGGCACCCTGCGGCGGTTGACCCAGGCCGACATCGAGTTCCACGGCCACAACGACACGGGCTGCGCCATCGCCAACGCCTTCGCCGCCCTGGAGGCCGGCGCCACCCACATCGACACCACCGTGCTGGGCATCGGGGAGCGCAACGGGATCACCCCCCTGGGCGGCTTCATCGCCCGGATGTATACGATCCACCGGGACCTGGTGCGGCGCAAGTATAACCTCAAGAAGCTGCGGGAGCTGGAGCAGACGGTGGCGGAGATGGTGGGCGTCGAGATCCCCTTCAACAACTACATCACCGGCCTGGCCGCCTTCACCCACAAGGCCGGCATCCACGCAAAGGCCATCCTGAACAACCCAGAGACCTACGAGGCCCTGGATCCTCAGGACTTCGGGATGACCCGCTACATCTCCATCGCCCACCGGCTGACTGGATGGAACGCCGTGAAGGCGCGGGCGGAGCAGCTGGGGCTGAGCCTGAGCGACGAGCGGATCCGGGAGATCACCGTCCACATCAAGGCCCTGGCGGACGAGAAGCGGATCACCCTGAACGACGTGGATGAGATGCTCCGGCGATGGGCGGACGGAAACGGGAATCCGGATCCGGCGATGGAGGCGCAGGGATGAGCGGGCAGACCTTCGCCCAGAAGGCCATCGCCCGGGCGGCTGGGCTCCCCCGCGTGGCGGTGGGGCAGATCGTGGATGTGCGCCCCGATCTCATCCTCAGCCACGACAACACCGCCGCCATCGCCGCCATGTTCTACCGGCTGGGCCTGAAAAAGGTGCACGACCCGGACCGCCTGGCCATCACCCTGGATCACGCGGTGCCGCCGCCCACCCCGCGCCACGCACAGAACCACGCGGAGATCCGCCGCTTCGTGGCTGAGCAGGGCATCCGCAACTTCTTCGAGGCCGGGCGGGGGATCTGCCATCAGGTGCTGAGCGAGGAGGCCCTGGTGCTCCCCGGTCGGATGATCCTGGGCGCCGACAGCCACACCACCCACTTCGGCTGGATGGGCGCCTTCGGAGCCGGAGTGGGGCGCAGCGAAGTGCTGGTCCTCTGGGCCACCGGGGAGATCTGGCTCCGGGTGCCGGAAAGCATCCGCATCACCCTGACCGGGCGCCTGCCCCCCGGCGTGACGGCCAAGGACCTGTGCCTCCGGATCTTCCGCGATCTGGGAGCCGACGGCGGGCTGTATCGCTCCGTGGAGTTCACCGGGGAGGGGATTCGCCATCTCTCGGTGGAGAGCCGCATGGTGATCGCCAATTTCATGGCCGAGTTCGGGGTCAAGAACGCCTACCTCCCGCCCGACGACCGTGTCTTCGACTGGCTGGCCCCGCGCCAGGCCCGACGGACCGGAGAACCTGTGGAGCAGGCCCGCGAGGGCATCGCCGCCGGCGCCCTGTATCCAGATCCGGATGCGCCCTATGAGGCGGAACACGTCTACTGCCTGGAGGATCTGGAGCCGATGGTGGCCTGCCCGCACTCCGTCGATCACGTGCGCCCCCTCCGGGAGGTCGCCGGGACCCGCATCGACATGGCCTTCATCGGCACCTGCACCAACGGGCGCCTGGAGGACATCGCGGCGGCGGCGGAGATCCTGCGCGGGCGGCGGATCGCCCCGGGCGTGCGCCTGCTGGTCATCCCCGCCTCCCGGGAGGTCCTGGAGGAGGCCCTGCGGCGGGGCTTCATCCAGACCCTGGTGGAAGCGGGGGCGATGATCGGGGTTCCGGGCTGCGGCCCGTGCATGGGCAACCATATGGGGATCCCGGCCCCCGGGGAGGTCGTGATCTCCTCCGGCAGCCGGAACTTCCGGGGGCGAATGGGGACGCCGGACGCGGAGATCTACCTGGCCAGCCCGGCGGTGGTGGCCGCCAGCGCCCTGCGGGGGGTGATCACGGACCCGCGGGAGATCACATCTGGAAACACCGATGTTCAAGGAGCCGAATGACCCGGATGCGTCGCCCGCTGCGCCAGCCCGCGCCGGACCTGATCCTGCGCCCACTGCGCATCCGCCGGCGGGAGCGGCGGGGGCGGGATCGGCCCGGTGTAATCGATCTGCTCCGCATAGCGAGCGCGTTCGTAAACCTCGTCGAGGGCTTTCTGCAAGTCCAGGGGCACATCCGGGAACGGGGGCCGCAACGGAACCGCCACCACCGGCAGGGGATCCCGCAGATCGATGAACCAGACCAGCAGGCCGGGATGTTGCGGCCGGTAGAGGGCGACCACGTAATCGCTGCGCCCGGCCAGGGGCTCGGGCCGGCTTCCCGCCCGGAGCAGATCGATCTCCAGCCAGTTGGCGCCGCCCTGCAGGAGCAGCCGGCGCTTCTCCTGCATGGCCTGCTGTCCCCGCGATCCCTTCACCTTGTTGGCCGGAGACAACACCTCGATCGCGGTGACGACCTGATGCGTGCGGGCGTCCCGGATCTCCAGGTAGGCGTCCCGGATCTCGGGCTCGACCAGTATCTCCACCACTGCCGGCCTGGCGATGGCTGGCCGCCCGGGCCACCCGACCGGGGCCTCGGACTCGCGGGGAGCCCGGGTAATCACGACATCCGGGATCAGAGCCGGATAGCCCGGATCGTCCACCGGCGAGGTGATGTAAACCCGTTGCTCCACCCGCACGTAAAAGTGCGGGGCCAGAACGGGGGCCAGCGGAGCGCGGATCGCCTCGATCAGCCCGTGATGCACATCCGGCCACAGCGTCGGATCTTCCAGATAAGGGTCCATGCCCGGAAAGGGGGAGGGCATCTCCGGCCTCCGACGGGAACTGAAGGATCAGCAGCGCTCAAGCCCATGCTCGGTTCCATTGTATCGGATCCACCTTTCGATGTCATCAAGAGGACCTGAGAATCCCGATCGGTCAGGAGGGGATCGATCATGCGATGGCGGGGACGCGTGTGGAAATATGGGGACCACGTCAACACCGATGTGATCTTCCCGGGCAAATACACGTATACGATCACCGACCCGGCGGAGATGGCCCGGCACGCGCTGGAGGATCTCGACCCTCGCTTCGCCCGCGAGGTGCGGCCCGGGGACATCATCGTGGCGGGGCGGAACTGGGGGTGCGGCTCCTCCCGGGAGCAGGCGGTGATCGCCCTGAAGGCCGCGGGGGTGCGAGCCATCGTCGCCAAATCCTTCGCCCGCATCTACTTCCGCAACGCCGTCAACCACGGCCTGCTGCCCATCGTCTGCCCGGAGGCCGTGGAGGCCATCGAGCCCGGTGAGGAGATCGAGATCGACCTGGAGGCGCACCGCATTCACAATCGCGCAGGGAGCTTCTCCTTCCCGCCCCTCTCCCCCACGATCCGAGAGATCCTGGAGGCTGGGGGGCTGCTCCCCATGCTCTGCCGCCGGCTGGGCCTGCCGCTCCCTCCAGAAAGCTTCGGAGGAGCCGGCGGCGACTGAAACGAAGCGGGCGGGACCGTCTAAGAGGTCCCGCCCGGTCCGACAGGCGGAGGGGGAGGGATTCGAACCCTCGAGGGGGGCTTTTCGCACCCCCCACCGCTTAGCAGGCGGT
>JAGHYO010000134.1 GCA_017743605.1 Thermoflexus sp.
GGGAGGTGGGGGTGGGTCGGGCGGCGATGCGGCGCTGGGCCTCGGCCCGGGCCGCTTCCACGGTGGGGTCGCCCGGGCGCAGCCGCGCGGCGGCTTCAAGGAAGGCCAGGGCCCGTTCCTCCTGGCCGGCGTCCAGGAGGTCCATCGCCTGGCGGACCGCGGCGTCGGCCGTGGCCTGGATCTGCCGGGCCTGTTCGGCTGTGCCATGTTCCCAGCCCATCCGCCAGCCGGCCAGGGCCATCCCGCCGATCAGGGCGAGGGAGAACAACGCCATCGAGGCGCCGGCCAGCCCCCGGCGCATCCGTCGGGACCATGTCATCCTTGCGGTTTCCTCCGGTGAACTTCCCGGGCTCCTGCAGGCCTTCCGTCCTGGGCGGCCGGATGCAAGGAAAGATCAAGATCAAAGAGGAGCCCGGCGGGTCTTATTCTCCCTGGATCTCCGGGAATTGAGGAGGCCTCCAACCCTGGGGTTCTCCGGCGGATCCGAATTATCTCCGGGGTCGCAGGATGTCCGCGGAGGGATCCCAGCCCGGGTCCGACAAGTTCCCGGTGCGCATTGTCTCCCAGGAAGCGAATGATTCGATCAGGCCCTCTGGGACCGTGTCGCTGGAGGGCGGAGGCGACCCGCCGGGTCGCTCTATTCCATCTCGAACTCGTAGGTCATAAATTTCAGGGTCCGGCAGTTCTCCGTGACGCGGTGCTTCACATCCTCCGGGATGCCCTCCGGAATGGTAGCCTCGATTTCCAAGGTGACTCGAACCTGGGCGCCGCGGAGCCCCGCAAGGTGAGCGATGACCTCCTGGGCGATCCGGCCGGCATCCGCTCCGACCCGCAACGGGTTTAGCTCCACATTGCCATGAAAGCGGCGCGGGAGAACCGCATCGGAAGGTTGGGGGGGCGTCTCAATTGGGGTGGGGGTTTTCACCGGCCCAGGGATTACGATGACATCTGGCGATCCTGTCTCCCTGATCGAACGATCCCGGGCCTCAACGTCCATCTGCCGCCGTGCCGCCTCGGGCTTCACGACCAGGCCCCTCGGGTTGTCTGGGGAGAGCTGGATCTGCTGCCCTGCTCGCAGGCCCCGATACCTGCTCGTGGCTTCGTCATAGCTGTCCGCGTAGGCAAAAGTGTCCTGTTCCCATGTGAGCAGTGCTACTCCATCCTCCACCGCCTTTACGAGCACCAGATGGTCCCTAAGGCGTGGGAGATACACATACCGGGCAAAGTCCTCTATGAGCTGCCGGACTTCTACGTGGTCGCCTCGCCACAGGGGCACTCGATCGAGCTCCATTCGCAGGCGGGTTCCTGCCAGCTGGACAATGAGCAGCTCGTCGCGCAACAGCCTCCGGCTTGCTCGCTCCACCAGTCCATTGTTGCCCTGCAGGCGGATTTCCTGCCATTCCATGGACCCGTGAGGATCCTGCTGGACTGGCACCAACAACCAGCAGAAGGTTTCCGGAAGCCGGGCCCTTACGGTGGTATCGCTGGCGTCCATCTGCTGCTCCGCCTGCCGTACCTCGTGGGGCATCAGGTCCAAGGTCTCTTGGTCTCTGAGTATGGAATCCCACGCGAGGTACCGCCGTACCGCCTCGTCCAGGTCCTGCACCCGCGCCCGATCGGGGGCCAGGAAGACCAGGGTGTTGCGATACAAGCGCGGCGCGCTCCCGCGTGATTCCAAGATTCGCTTCGCCTCTTGTAGCGCCGGGCTGTCCTCCCCTCGCGCGTGCGGGTAATCCAATCCCAACACCACCAGCCGCGCGTCCAGGTCGTCCGGGATGTCCTGGGGGGACTGGGGGAAGACGTGCACGCGACTGAAAGCTCCGGGCCTGCGGACTTCGTCCCGCACCCGGCGCTCCACTTCCCGCGCCACCTTCTCCGGCTCCCGCTTGAGCTGTTCGGCCCGGCCCTCTGCAAGGCTCGTTACATTGGGCTGGGTGGAGTACCAGTAGCGCGGGCCATCCTGATAGAGGTAGGTTGCCTCCCTTGCGAGCCTTCGCAGGGCATCTCCGAAGATCTGGGGCGACTCTCCCGGCGCTACGCAGCCCAGCCGCACCCGTCGGTCGTCGATCCCCTGGTGGGCGGCCCGCTGGATGGGAGCCGAGCCCAGATAAATGGTGCGAGCCACCCGACGGCAGGCGTGGTATTTGCCGAGGTTGGGCACCTCAGCGTCCAGGCGCGCCGGGAGCGAGTTCGGCCCGTCCACGTCTTTCTCGATCACCGGCACCCAGTTCTCAGAAAGGTAGCGGGTGAGTTCGAACTGTACCCGGGGGTCGTCCATCGGGATGGTGGATGGCAGGATAAGCGGGCTCCTATCGCCCCGCTCCCACAGGCTATGGATCACCGCGGCCATGAGGCGCAGCACGCCCCGCGTTCGCTGGAACGTGGGGAGGGCAGCCCAGTCCTCGTAGAGGCGCGCGAACACCTCGGGGTGGATAGGGTAGGCGTCCTTCAGCCTGCGCTCGTAGTCCGGCTCGCTGCACTCTGGAGGGAATTCTCCCTTCTGCGTGCGGTAGAGGTCGGCGAAGGCCCGGGCCACCACGTCTCGCGCCTTGAACTGCTCGGGATCCGTCATCGGCTCGAACAGACGGCGACGCACGATCTCGAAGCTCTCCTCCTGGGTGGCCGGCCGCCACGGCGCTTCCATCCGCCCGATCACGTTGCGCAGCCGGGCCAGAGCTTCGCGACCCCGGATCCCCCCGACCTCGATGTCCTCTGCCTGAAGGTGTGGGGATACAGGATCGTCGGCGGCCGGGAGGGAGATCGCGACCAGGCAGGCGCGTGCGACCCGCGCCGACTCCGTCAGGGCCTGGGCGAAGGTGAACTGGGTGTCGAATGTCCCGCCGGGGAGGTCGGGCGCATCATGGAGCTGGCGGGCGTAAGCGACCCACTCGTCGATCAGGATGAGGCATGGGCCATAGGCGTTGAACAGCTCCCGGAGAGCATCGCCCGGACTGGTGGCCTGCTCGTCGTCTGCGGCGATCCGGGCGTAGGCCTTGCGGGCTTCTTCAATTCCCCCTGTCGCGAACCCCAGCTGCCAGGCCAGCTCGCCCCAGAGCGTGCGCACCACGGTTCCATCGGGCTTCCGACTGGGGTTCCCGGGCGAGATGCGGTTACCCACTAGGACCACCCGCCGGACCTGGGGCAGTGAGCGCACCCCTGCTTCGGTCATCACCTCATCCACTCCGGGGAGCTCCGCCAGGGCCTTTCCCGAGAACAGATGATACAGGGCGATCATGGCGTGTGTCTTGCCGCCCCCAAAGTTCGTCTGGAGCTGCACCACCGGATCGCCTCCAGATCCAGAAAGACGCCGGACTGCGTTCACGAGCAGGCGTTTCAGGTTCTCTGTGAGATACGTGCGTCGGAAGAACTCCACGGGATCCTGGTACTCGGAGGACGCCTCCCCCAGGTAAACCTGCCACAGATCTGCGGCGAACTCTGCCTGCTGGTAGCGGCCGCTCGCCACGTCCGGGTGCGGGCTCACTACCTCCCGCCACGGCTTCAGGACGCCTGCCGCAGCAGCCTCCACCAGCGCCCCACCCACCTTGCGCCGCTCGGCCCGCACCTGCTCGTCGAACCGCACCCGCAGCAGCTCCATCTTCATGCGCTCCAGCTCCTCGACCTGCGGCGCGGAGATGGCTGAAAGCAACCGGGCGGCGGAGTCCAGCATTCGGTAGGCGTCGTCGCTGGAGAAGGCCTCCTGGTGCGCCCACTTGTTCCGCCAGTCCCGGAGCTCCGAAACCAGACTCCGCTCCGTCTGGCCCAGGGTCCGGCGGAACACTTCGTTCCATCTTTCCGACATGATCCGCAGCAAGGCCGCTACGTCCCAGCCCTGAATGGGCTTGCCCGCCAGGTTCCGGTCGTCCCCTGCCAGCCGTAGGGCCTCTGCTCTCGCTTGGTCTTGATACCGGCTCTGGAGCTCTCGTTCCACGAACGGCCCCAGGCCTGCCCGCAGCAGGTCCAAAGCCTTCCCGACCCGCTCGTGGTTGGTCATCGCCATGGCTCACCCCCCTCGATCTTCACTCCGCGTTGCTCGAAGTCCCTGACGATGCAGTCGTAGACCGCCCTTGCCAGAGCCACTGCGCGGTGGGCATCCTCCCAGGTGGCCTCTGGCCAGTCCCCCGGGTAGCGGGCCTCCACCGCCCACGCCGTTAGTTCGGCCAGGTCTGGATGTTCCTGCTTTACGGACCAACCCGGCGGCAGGAGGTTGCGGAGAGCGTCCAGGTTATGCCAGAACGGCACCTCCATATCCTCCAGGATCAGAGCGGCCTTCAGGGCCTTCTCCGCGGCCTGTTGCGCGAACCAGCAAATATGGCGAGGGATGCTCTGGGTCTGGGCCGCCAGCTGCTCTGCCTCGCGCAGGTCTTCCCCGGCGAACCGAAGCCAGCGCAGCGCCTCGCCGGCCCGTTCAGTTGCGTTCATAGAGCACCTTGCCCTCCCGGAGCGCCGCGCGGAGCACATCTCCCTTCACATGACCCCGCCGCTCCAGCTCCTCTGGAGTGCTCACAATGACATCCGTAGCCACGGGCAGATCGCTGAGGGCTCGGAGGATCTCCACCATGGCCTGCCGCTTGTGGGCCACCTCCGGCAGAACCACCAGAAGGTCCACGTCGCTCCACGGGCCGGCTTCCCCCCGGGCCCGTGAGCCGAACAGGATGATGCGCACGGGATGAAACCGTTCAACGATGCGCTGGACGATAGTGTGGATGATGTCTTCGCTCGGAGGTGCTGCATGAATCATTCGTGCTTACCTTATTGTTAGGTTTCCTCCCCGGCCGCGAACAGTGAGGGCGTGGCTGATGGCCGCTCCCGCGCCAGCCGCGCCAGCTCAGGCCAACCCAGGACCAGGGCGTTGTAGGCTTGCGCGTCCTGCGAGCGTCCCTTTTTCTCGGCAATGGCGAAGAGCCGGTAGGCAAGGTCGCGAGCCAGGTCTCCCCGGGAGTCCAGCTTGCGCAGGAGTTCGGCGGTGGCCATGTCCCCTCGCTTTTCATGATAGTAGATCCGCACCAAATGGTGCGTCGCCTCCCAGACAGGCACGTGGCGGTCCTTAGCCGGGTCCCAGTCCTTGGGCAGCTCCTCAGGGCGGCGGAGGCGCACCTTTCCCCCCCTGGCGTATATGATCCCTGCCTCTTCCAGGCCGCTCACTGAGGTCACCTTGGCCTTGCTGAGCAGCTCCGCTTCCCCGAACTCCCCCTCCTCAAAGCCGTGCTGCTCATACCAGGCGATGGCCCAGCGGGTATCGGCGTCGAACTCGTCCTCCTGCTCCGAGAGCACCTCGGTGAGGGTCTGGTTGATGAGGGCCAGCGCCGTGCGCACGCTCATGGGCCGGCCGCTCGCCTCCAGGATGCGGCTGTATTTGGAGTAGATCGCCATGCCGGGGCCGATGGCCGCCTGGGCGAAGTCCACCGGGGCGATGTTCCCCTGCTGGAGGTGCCGGAGTGCTGTCGGTAGCTCGCGCTTGAGCTCGGCTACGAAGGAGCGGCGGTCGGTCTGCGGGGCGTCGGCGGGCCGGGGTCGGCAGGCCAGCACGATATAAGAGGCGAGGGCGTTGGCACCCATGGCGTTCTGACGCCACTTCTGGGCCGAGCGCACCGGCCAGGTGGCGGTGATCTGAAAGCCGGTCTCGACGAGGGCGGTGAGCATCGTCTCCCAGCCGGTGGTGCGGTCAATCCTGAGGGCGCCGGCATCTTTGCCGGCCTTATTTGCCGCCTGGAAGGCGGCGCTCCCAGCCTCTTCGTCCGCGCCGCTCTCCTCGTCGTCCTGCTTGAAGGCGTAGTAGACGGTGAGGGGAAAGCGCGGATCCATCTTCTCTCGTAAGATGGCGAAAGCCCGGCGGAAGCCCTGCTCGAAGTGCTCCTTGGCCTTGCGCCTGTCGCCGCCGAAGCGCTCGGGCGCCGCCACCAGCTCCGGCTCCTTGGGCACCAGGATCGTGCCGAAGAGGTTGGGGTAGAGGTCGCCGATGGTGCGCCGTAGCCACACGTAGAAGAAGTCCGAGAGGGCGGCGTAGCCGATGTTGTCGTAGTAGGGCGGGTCGGTGGAGACGAGGAACCCGGGAGCGCCGGCGCTGAGGGCACCGGTATCCTTGCCGGCTTTATCGGCTGCCTGGAAGGCGATGCTCTTAGCGGCATCGACGGGGTGGGCGTGGCCCTCTCGTGACGTCGCCGTCGTCTCAATGCATTCGGCGACGTAGTCGGCGCAAGTGCTCCAGCCGCCGACCGAGTCGCCCAAGATATTTGCTTCGGCGAAGTCCCACACCATCGGGATCGCTTGGCGCGCGAACAAGTGCATAACCTTCTGGTTGCTCGGGCTCCACCCGCACAGCGCGTTGTTGAAGTCCGCGCACCGGTCCAGGGCCAGGGCGAGGAAGGTGGTCACGGTGGCGGCGTAGGCGTCGGCTTCGGCCGGCTGGAAGCCGACGCTCCCAGCATCCCGCCGCACCTCCTCCCGCACCTC
>JAGHYO010000135.1 GCA_017743605.1 Thermoflexus sp.
TCACTGCCCAGCCCCCCGCTGGGTCCGGCGCTTGCAGGTCCACCCAGCCCCCCTCGGCCGGCAGCCGCGGCCACTCAAAGGCCATCGCCGCTGGCGAAAAGCCCACTGCCGCCGCCACCCGCCCTGTCGCCGGCCCGGGCAGCAGCAGCCGCGTCCCCGGCTCCAGGGGAAACAGGGGATGCGCTGCCCACAGGAAATACAAGGTGTGTTCCGAGCGGTTCTCCACCCGATAGCGCAAATGCACCGAGGGGCGATCCGCCTCCATCATCAGGAGGCGCTCGAAGCGATACGGCAAGATATGCCCCTCGACGCGCCCGCGGACGAGGAGCCGCTCCCCTTCGATCTGGGCCTCCATCGCCCAGGGCTGGGACCACAACTCCCCGTGATCCGGAAGCGGCATCCCGTCCCACGGCGCCGCCGGATAAACCCCCGGCGCCACGGAGGGGAAGCATTCGTCCCATCCTCCCAGGTCGAAGGCCGCCACGTACGAGGCCCCGGGAAACGGCCGACGCCACGGCAGATACGGGTTGCGCCAAAGCCAGGAGACGCCCCGCCGCCGGTCCTCCTGCACGGCGATCTTGCCCCCCAGCTCTGGCACCACGGTCAGCGCCAAGGGCCCGTTGGTTACCCACAGCGCCCGGAAGCCTGCTTCCTCCCTTTCCTCCACGCGCAGGACGTTCATGGCTGGCGAAGACCCTGCTCCAGCGTGAGGGATCGTTCCGCGGCGTCCCAGCAGAGACCTTCGACAGGCCCATCCCGGCCGATCAGTTGGCGGAGCTGCTCCTGAAAGCGGTGCGGGTCCCCGGTGGTGAAGAAGCGGGCCATCGGTCCGAGGGATAGGGATTGCTCTCCGGCCCGCGTGCGCCATACTTCCAGGGCCTGTCGGGCCACCGCCGGCGCGGGATCGATCAGCAGGACCTCCGGGCCGCTCAGGCCCTGGATCAGCGGGGCGAGGAAGGCGTAATGGGTGCAGGCTAGCACTAAGACGTCGGCGCCCGCCTGAAGGATCGGATCCAGATGGGCGCGGACGCAGGCCTCCGCCTCCGGACCTTCCAGAAGCCCGGCCTCCACCTGCTCCACCCATCCGGTGCAGACCCGAGGGACCACCCGGGCGTCCCGGGCGAACCGTTCCACCACCCGGGCCATTAGCGGGCCGTTGAGCGTGCCGAGAGTCCCCAGCACCCCGATCACCCCGCTTCGGGTGCGGGCAGCGGCGGGCTTTACCGCTGGCTCGATGCCGACGAAAGGGATCTCCGGGAAGGCTTCCCGCAACGGCCAGAGGGCGGACGCCGAGACGGTGTGGCTGGCCAGGATGATGACCTGGGCGCCCTGTTCCCGGAGGAAGCGCGTGACGGCCTCGGCGAACCGCCGGATCTCCTCCGGCGGCCGCGGGCCGTAGGGGACGTGGGCCTGGTCAGCCACATACAGGGTGGGGACCTGCGGGGCCAGCCGGACGAGCTCCCGCCACACCGAGAGCCCTCCGACTCCCGAATCGAAGATCCCTACTGCCGGAATAGGGGCTTTCACAGTTCTGCTCCTGCTTCCCGGTAGGAGAAGCTTTTGCCCCGAATCTCCTTCTTCGATGACATAAGGCCGCGGCGGAAGCCGCTCCGATTTGGTCTTTTTGTAGGAGGGGCTTTGGCCCCGAACTCTTCTTCAAGGCCCCAAAGGATCCCGATGAAGGCAGCCCCTACCGCCCCAAACCTCACGTCTTCGATGACGATAAGGGTCGCGGCTGAAGCCGCTCCTACAAAACATAGACCTTCCTGTAGGAGGGCCTTTAGCCCCGAACCCTCCTTCAAGGCCCCAAAGGGCCCTAGCGAAGGCGGCCCCTGCTACCCCGAACCTCCGTCTTCGATGACGCGAAGTCGCGGCGAAAGCCGCTCCTACCAAACATAGATCTTCCTGTAGGAGGGGCTTCAGCCCCGAACTTGTTTTCAATTTTCCCATCCGCTCAGGGACGGATGCTGCTCTTCCTGATCTCTCGGACAGTCTTCGTTATTATAATGCCCCTTGGCTTCGATCCGCTGGAGGATGCGATGCGATGGCTGATCCTCCAGGTTGCCGCCATCCCGCTGGATGGAGCGCACGACCTTTGCCCCCAGGCGGGAGGGGCAGGGCTGGAGGATACCCTCGCCTTCATCTAGCAGTGGAACGGCGCCGCCGATGGCTGCGTCCGGTGCGCGCTGGGTCCCCACTCTCCCGATATGTGCCCGCCGGATTTCCTGCGCCGCGTCGTGAAAGGGGCGGAGCGGCTCGGCACCGGCATCCACCTCCATGCGTCGGAGTCAGAGGAGCAGGCGCGCAACTCCCCCCAGGCCGATGGTCGGACGCCTGTGGCCCATCGGGCTAAGCTCGGCGTCTTTGAGCATCCCACCCTCGCTGCCCGTGCGGCGTTACAGAGCTTGGCGCCCCCGCGGACCTGATCCTGCTGGACACGCGAGGCGTCTACTGGTTTCCACGCCATAGCCTGGCCGCGAACATCGTCTACGCCAGCCATCCCTCCGATGTCCGCTATGTCTTCTGCGATGGCTGCCCCCTCTTGTGGGATGGCCAGCTGGTCACGCTGGATGAGGAGCGCATCCGCCACGCGGCGGAACGGCGGGCCTTCCGAATGGTCGGCGCCCCGATGCGGCCGATGCGGCGGTATGCGGGATGAGCGCGCCCGCAACGCGTCGCGCCCATGGGTCTCAAACCCTCGCTCCAGTGGATCACTTCCGGGCTCCCCTTCGTGTCCGCCTGGCCGTGGCGGCAGGGCCGTGAGGTCAGCCGCCCGCGCGATCCTGCAGATGCGGGCCGCTTCAGAGATCCACAGCATGCCCTGTCCTTTGGGCGTCGGGAGGATCCGGGGTCGTGTGATCCAAGATCAAAAGCCACTCCCGGAGATCTATGAACACCCTCGCTGCCCGTGGATCCCGCTCCCGCAGATGGATCGCTTGGCCTGGCATGCCCAGCCCCCGTTTCCAGGGCTTCTCAAGGGGATGAGCCGGAATGTATAATTTGGGGAGTCCGCGGGATCGCCGCACTGTCCGATGGAGCGGCTGGGAAATGGCGCGGATGTCGGGGTGAAGTAACCGGGCGCCTTTCTGGGGCAGCGTTGTAGGCAACGGATCCCATGCGCACTGCTCAGGAACCCCCTAAGACGAATCCGCGCGGATGTGCGATGCACAGGCTCCTTAGGAAGATTTCACTTTTAGCACCTTGAGGCTCTTAGGGGATGTGACCATGATTGCAGCGGTCCTTTCCGGATTTGCACTGGCGATCGCCGCGCCGGGGATCGTCCGACTGTCCCCCGGGGCATCGGGCTGGCTCTTGGCGCTCCTCCCTGCGGGGCTGACCCTGTATTTCGCTCGCTTTCTTGGACCGATTGCAGCAGGGCAAACTATCGCGATTTCTTATCCCTGGGTCGCCGACTTGGGGGTTTCCTTATCCTTCCGCTTGGACGGGCTGAGCCTCCTCTTTGCCCTACTCGTCTGCGGCATCGGCGCTCTGATTACGATATACGCGGGTCGCTATCTGCACGGACACCCACACTTGGATCGCTTCTATATCTATCTTTTGATGTTCATGACGTCTATGTTGGGGCTGGTCTTGGCCGATAACGTGCTGACGATGTTCATCTTTTGGGAACTGACCAGCCTGACTTCCTTTCTGCTGATTGGCTTCGAGCATGAACGGGAGGCCGCGCGCTCGGCGGCGCTCCAGGCGCTCTTGGTCACCGGGGCAGGGGGGCTGGCCCTGCTAGCGGGGCTGGTCCTGTTGGCCCAGGTGGGGGGCAGCTCGGAGTTCTCTGTGCTGATCCGCGAAGGGCGGGCGATCCAGCAGCATCCGCTTTACCTGCCGATCCTCCTGCTGATCCTGATCGGGGCTTTCGCCAAGTCGGCCCAGTTCCCCTTCCATTTTTGGCTGCCGAACGCGATGGAAGCCCCCACGCCGGTCAGCGCTTATCTGCACTCCGCCACGATGGTGAAAGCGGGAGTGTATCTCCTGGCTCGCCTCACCCCTGTGCTGGGCGGGAGCGAGGCCTGGCGCTACCTCGTCGGCGGGGTCGGGATGATCACCATGCTCCTGGGCGCCGCGATGGCCCTCTGGCAGCGGGACATGAAGCGGATCCTGGCCTATTCCACCGTCAGCGCCCTCGGCACGCTGACCCTGCTGCTGGGGCTGGATACCGTTCTCTCCGTCAAGGCGGCGATGGTTTTCTTGTTGACCCACGCGCTGTACAAGGGCGCGCTTTTCCTGGTTGCTGGAGCCGTGGACCATGAGACGGGCGTCCGGGATGTGACGCAGCTGGGCCGTCTGGCCCCGGCGATGCCCGTCACTGCGGTCGCTGCCGGCTTGGCGGGGCTCTCTATGGCGGGGCTTCCGCCAACGCTGGGGTTCATCAACAAGGAGCTGCTCTATGAAGCTCAGCTCCAGGCGTCACGCTTAGCCGTTCCGGTGACGGTCGCCGGGGTGCTGTCGAATGTGTTCCTCGTGGCGGTGGCGGGGATCGTGGCCCTCGCCCCCTTCCTCGGGCGCCGTGCCGCTTTGTCGAAGAGGCCGCACGAGGCGCCGCCCGCCCTGCTCGTCGGCCCGTTGTTTCTGGCAGCGATCAGCCTCGTCGGCGGCCTTTTCCCCAAAGTGGTCGCGGAACTGCTTCTGTCGGCCTCCGTCCGGGCAGTGCGGCCCGAAGCGACCACCCTGGAGCTGAAACTTTGGCACGGGATCAACCCAGCCTTCGCCTTGAGCGTGCTCACCCTCGCCGCTGGCGTCGCCGTCTACGCCGCGCGGGGATTCTGGCATCGGACGAGCTGGCTGGCGGGCGCCATCGATCGGTGGGGCCCGCAGGGCGGGTATGCCCTGCTCCTATCAGGCCTCAATGGAGTGGCCCAGGCCCAGACACGTCTCCTGCAGAACGGCTATCTGCGGTTTTACCTGATGGCCATCATCGCCGCCACCGTCGGGCTGGTGGGATCCGCGCTGCTCCTGCGGGGCGGGGAGATCGCAGCGCCGAGCCGGCTCTGGGACGTCCGGCTCCACGAATGGGCCATCGCCGCCCTCACCCTGGCCGCCGCGCTGATGGCGGTGCTGACCTCTTCGCGGCTGGCTGCGGCGGCCGCCCTGGGCATCATCGGCTACAGCATAGCCCTTTTTTATGTCTTCTTCAGCGCGCCCGATCTGGCGATGACCCAGTTCGCCGTGGAAACCCTGACGGTCATCCTGTTCGTCTTGGTGGTCTATCGGCTGCCGCGCTTTACCCCTCTGTCGAGCCTGAGGGCGCGCGTCCGGGATGCTGTGGTCGCCCTTCTGGCCGGCGGCATGATGACCGCACTGGTGCTGACCGCAATCGCCATTTCCCGTGAGTCACACCTCGCCTCTTATTTTGTGGAGAACAGCTGGACACAGGCTCAAGGCCGTAACGTGGTCAACGTCATCCTGGTGGACTTCCGTGCGCTGGACACGTTAGGAGAGATCACGGTGCTTGCGGTAGCCGCCATCGGCATTTACGCTCTGCTTCGGCTGCGGCTGGAGAAACCACGACGATGATACGCCGTCCACCAGAGGAAACCTTTCGGCTGGGGGAGGATGCCTGATGTTCTCGCTCATCCTGTCCGCAGCGGTTCGGTATCTGTTCCCGCTGATGTTGCTCTTCTCGCTGTTTATCCTGTTGCGTGGTCATAACGAGCCAGGCGGGGGGTTCGTGGGAGGGCTGATCGTCGCAGCCGCTTTCTCTTTCTACGCCATCGCTTACGGCGTGCCGGCGGCCCGCCGGACCCTGGGCGTGGACCCCCGCGCGCTCATCGGCCTGGGACTGATGATCGCCGTCAGCAGCGGGCTCTGGTCTGTGTTCCATGGACGGCCCTTTATGACCGGGATGTGGATGGAAATGACAGTCCCGGTGTTGGGAAAATTCGGCACGCCCTTCCTTTTTGATGTGGGCGTCTACCTGGTTGTGATCGGAGTCATGTTGACCATTATCTTCTCTCTGGCGGAGGAATGATATGGAAACCGTTCTGGCCTTTGTCATCGGCGGGCTGTATGCCGCCGGGCTTTACATGCTGATGCGGCGGAGCATCGTCAAGCTGATCATCGGGCTGGCCTTGCTGAGCCAGGCGGCCAACCTGCTCGTTTTCACCCTGGGACGCCTGGTCCGGGGCAGCCCGCCTCTGATCCCAACCGATGCGAGCACCCTGACCGGATCCTTCGCGGATCCCGTCCCGCAAGCGCTGATCCTGACGGCCATCGTCATCGGCTTCGGGGTGCAAGCCTTCACGATCGTTCTGGTTAAACGCGCCTACCAAACCGTGGGCACCGATGACCTGGATGACATGCGAAGCACAGACCTGAATCCGTAGCGATCGCCGATGGGCATCTGGCTGATCCTCCCCCTTCTGATCCCGTTTCTGAGCGCGGTGCTGGCCCTCCTGGCGTGGGGCCGGCGGCCTTTCCAGC
>JAGHYO010000136.1 GCA_017743605.1 Thermoflexus sp.
CCCACGGCGTTGATCAGCCCGTGGCCCCAATCGAAGAGGATGGGGCTGGGATGCCCGGTTCGTGGGAGGCGGGTGGCCGACTTGGCGGTGATGGCACCCGCCCCCAGATGGGCCATACGGACCATCAACGCCGCGCTGGTCCCGAGGATCCCTGAGGCGAGCACCAGGGGGTTTGACAGATGCACCCCTGCGATCTCACAGGAGAGATCGAGATCCGTCATGCCAGAATCTGCTGCAGAATCGTCGGATCCTTGATCTCCGAGTCCCGGGCCAGCAGGATCGTCTTGGAGAGCACCTCGGCGGTGCGAGGGTCATCGTCCGCGAAAGGCAGGAACAGACGGCCACGATGTTGAGAGGAGACGGGGACGATGCACAATGCGCCCCCTGGTCGACGATGCACAATTCCGCTGCCTAGGTGGATGGAGTAACTGCCCAGCTGTCCTTCGATGAGGACGTGGGATCCCTCCAGGCGGACGTTGTTCAGCCCCAAAAGCGTGCACATCTCGCGGATCAGCGCGGTGCGCATTTCAATGGTTGAAGCGCTGGCTTCGGGATCTATGCCGCCGGCGTGGGCCACGCTGACCACCAGATCCAGATCGCGCATCACTTCGCTGAACAGCCGCGGCGGGATCTCGGCGAGGGGCAACAGCTCCCAGCTCTTGGGCCGCGTAAACCCGACCGCCTCGATGGTCAATCCCTCCACTTCGGCAGGGGTGAAAGGAGCCCACTGGAACATCACCCACGCGGACAGGACCTCCTCGTGGAAGATGCGCCGGGCTCCCTCTTCCGGGAAATACACCCATCCCCGCTGGGCCAGGAGCGCCATCGCCCGGCGAGGCTGAACCTGATGGCCTGCATAACGATAAGATCGGTCCCCCTCGGCCTTCTCGGCTGGAGTAAGCAGATACAACTCGCGAAAGACCTGCTTAAATGGTTGAATTCGCTCCGTCAAAAAGCATTCACGCTGCCAGAAAGAACATTCTCCGGAGATGAACAAGTCATAAGGATGCGCAAGGCGCAGAACATCTGTCTCGGCGATCGGGATTCGGCGACCGTCGTGGGACTGAAGGGCTTTGCCATCGTCGACGGGATAGCCCATCCGATGGGAAGGCCCATCTTCCGGGAGATCGGAGCCCTCGATGAGGAAGATCAGTTGTCGGAGCATAGGAGCCAGGATAGGATGCCGGAGCATGGATCGCAGCTCCGCGCCGGTGAAGCGGTCACCCCGGCACATTGCCTGCTCCAGGGCCGTCCGGATTCGGGAGGCCTGTTGCTCCAGCTCTCGCTTGCGGAGCAACAGATGGGCAACCTGGGGATCCTTCCGAAGACGGGCGGGGATACTGCGGAGCTCCCTACCCTCTTGCTGGATGGATAAAGTGGCTTTTCCCCAATCGTTGATCGCCAGCGTGATCGTGGTATCCCCGGAGGTGACGGAGATCTTTCCATCAATCAGATCTTGAACCTCCAGCGCTTCCATAGCCCATTGTAGGCGGATGGGATCCGAATAGCCGGCGGTTCGGGCCAGGTTTTGCATCGCGATGGCCACCGCCCGCTGTTCGCTCTCCCGTCGCAACGCGCCGAACTGCCGGCTGGAGCGCGAGAACTCCTGGAGCAAGCGATATCGCTCCAGAAGATCCTGCTCCCGGGACGGGCCATCTGCCAGGGGCAGAAGGCCCAGCGCCCGCACGGAGTCCTGATGACGCTTCTCCCGGATGCGACGGATCAAGTCTTCGCGCTTCACATGACCTCGCAGGGCATCGGCGAACAGCTGAGCGCGCCGGTGGCCAGAGCCCGAGGATGCGTATTTGGCCGCCCGTTGCACTTCCTGCCATCGCTCCGGCCCGAGGGCGGCGTATGCTTTTTGGAACCACATCACATCCACAGCGCCATCCAGCAAGTCCTCTGCGGAAAGGGGCGTGCGTTCGGCGATCTCCGCCTGCCAGGCTTCCCGGATCTCTAAAGGGACATCCCAGCGCCTGTCCTTGGTATGGGCGTGAATCCACCATGCCGCTTCTTCTAAGCCGGGCCAGCCTACGGCATGCTCAACGTGGCGAGCCCACTGAGGGGCGAAGACCGCCAGCTCGATGAGCCTCCGACGGGGGATCTTCGCCGCGCGTGCCTGCTCTGCGAACGCCTCCGGCGTGTCGCTCTCCGAGGGGAAGGTCGCGCGGATTATATGGCTGAGCACGGCCGGCCGGCTCAGCTCATCGGCGGAACGGCGATGCACAAAGGCTGCTCGGCCCATGGCCTGAATGGCGCGAACCAGCACATCCAACCCCCCGGTGTATCGCAGGGCGAGTGCTGGGCGAGAGGCAGCTGTCGGCATATCCCCTCGCTGCAGTTCGATCTCCAGGATGCGTTCCCGGCAGCGCTGCACCAGATCCCGCAACACCGGATGCTCCTGAAGCTGTTGAGAGGGCTTGCGGCCGCTTAACGACCCCAGTGTATAGAAATCGTTTTGAGGACCAAGCAGATAATCCAGCAGATCGGCCTCGGTGGCCCCTCCTGCCTCAAAGGCGCGAAGGACCTCCTCCAACCTTGGCCGATGACGAGGGAGCTTCTTCGCCGCCTCGCCGATCCAGCGCCACATGCATAGGGGATGCTCTCCTTCCTGCACACCAGGCGCCGGCTCATCCACCCAGCGCAACAGACGCCATAGGCGAACATGGTGCTCGCCTTTCCAGAACTCCGGCCAGAGGGCACGATGCAAGCGCGCCAGATCCAGCCATGTCATCAGACAGAAATTATTGCGCCAGTCATAATTCCCCCCTTCCTCTTCTCCCTTCCAAACCGTCGCTTCTGCAGGAATATGAGCAAGGGTGAATTCAAATGCATCCAGCAAGAAATCCACAGCGTTCTCTGGTGAAAACAGACGCAGCATCCACTTGAGGACGGATTCCACCAGTTTTGGATAGCGCACTGTCTTCGCATCGACAAGTCCGAATAGAAGCGGTTGCAGGTTCTTAACCCATGGGGGAGACGTCGACGGAGAACACCAGAGCAGCGAGTATATGGCCGCTAGGGCCCGCAACAGCTCCAGACCATCGGCATCCCGAAGCGCAGGCGGCCTTTCCCTCCACCAGCTTTCCCACAGCTCCCTGAGAGGCAGACGGGCGAGATCCTCCTCCAGAGGAAGAGACGGTTGTGGTTTGGGGAAATCCCAGGACATGTTCCCCAGAAGTTTCTCCCTCTCGCCCTCCGGTGTCCGCAGAATCACCCGAGTGTCCCGATGCTGATGGATCCTCTCATCCAGAGACTTGATGAGAGCAATCGCCGCAGGGGTTACCAAGGAAGATGCCCGGGCCGCCCGGAAACGCTCGGGGACAAGAGGAGCACGAGGCGGGGTTCTTTGAGAGGGATCCATCAGTCCTAAGGCATTCTCCAGGGAGGGAGCTTGCTCGGCTCGTCGGATGGCAGCGAGCAGGGCGGACTCTTCCGCAGAGAGCTCAGGTTTCTGAGAGATGAACTGCTTGGCAAGCTCCTGGCAGTGCCTGACGGATCGACCGCTTTCCACCATCTGACGGAGCAGTTCGAGGCCGGCAAGGCGCTGGAGGGGGTGATCGGCTGTCAGCAGCCGTCGCGCACTCTCCAGCACCTCTGCATCCTTTTGCTTCAGCAACAGCTCCAGCACTCCGCGCCTCAAATCCGCCGCTTGGCGGATCAGCAGCCTCTCCAGGAAGGGCACCTCATCGGATCGCGGAGCGTAGCTCCTCAGGGCTTGCAGCGCCTCCCTTCGCACCTCAGGGCTCGGATCTCCGAGCATCTTGAGCAATGTCTGACGCCCCTCTGGCTGCGAGAGCCAGTCGGGATCCTCGGCGATCTTGCGGACGGCCCTCGCCCGCCCGCGCGGGCTCATATGGGGGAGATAAGGGAGCAGGACAGCGAAGGGTCGAGCGCCGAGGCAGTGGGCCAGAGCATCCGCAATATCAGATCGGGTCACCCGAATTCGCATCCAGGGCCAGAGGATCGGCTCCCACCGCGCCCGCGCCGGGAAGCGGCTCAGGAGCCTCTCGAGCCGCTCGTAATCCTCCCCATCCTCCTCTAAAACCAAACCCTCCAGCGCGCAGGCGGCCACCCGCAGATCCGGATCCTCTAGCGCGCGTGAGAGCAGCTGGTTAGATCCAACCAGCCTAACCTGTCGCAAAAGATACACCGTGGCGAACCGCCGTTCCACATCCGCATCTGTCAGCAACTTCTCCGCCGGCTCAAGGACCCGGATGGCATCTTCGAAAGCGATCGTCCAGAGAGCCAGATATACGGAGCGCCCGTCGCCCTTTCGGAGGACCTCCTCCCGCGCCGAAGGATCATCCAGGAAGCGAAGGACCTGGCCGAGATCTCGCTTGACCTCGGAAGCATCCTCCGCGCGCCAGTCGAAGCCGAACCATACATCCACCGCACGTATCGTGGCGCTGAAGCGGGTGAGATCGTGCTCCAGGATGAGCCGGAGCATGCGTCGGAAAGCCTCGGGATGCGCTTCGTCCACAGACTCCAGGATCGCCTGGCGCAAACCCTCTTCGCGCTGGGCCGCCAGCAACAGGCGCTCGATCAGATCCCAGCCCTCCGGCCGTGAGGCGCTCAGAAAGGCGCGGATCACATGACGACCCATCCCGCCGATCTCATGCTCGCCCAGGGCCGAGGCCTGCAGGATGCGAAACGTCTCCTCGCCCTCAGGCCCTCCAGCTTCAACGGCCGCTGCGAAGAGTAGCCCCAGCGCATGCGGAGCATCCCACCCCAGATAGGGTGCCCACGCGGCGAACCAGCAGATATCCTGCTCATATCCCTCTACGACACCCCGGAGGGAGATCAGCCAGGAAAGACGGGCCCCTAAGGTAGTAATCGAAGTGCGAGGGGCGCGAAAGGGCCTGCGGGAGGGGCCGGTCTGATAGGGGAAACGCTTCGCCATCTCCCAGGCATAGGCCACATGCGGACCGATTTGAGGAAAGAGGGCATTGAACAACCGGAGGCGATCTCCAGCCGATCGCCCCTCCAGCGCCTCGGCCGCCTGCCTTTCGACCTCCATGCGCTTCGCCCAATCCTCGATCCAACGGCCCTGCGCATCGCATCCCAGAAAGGCCAGTCCGATCTCTCGCAGGTCAGCACTCAGCTCAGCCAGGTCCGCGAGCCGGCGCTCTAACCAGTTCGCAACGCGAAACGCCTGGAGTCTTTTCTCCGCCTGCTCCCGGCTCAACATCTTAGCCTCCTGCCAGGGGCACCAGCCGCACGAAGAGCACCCGACTGCCTGATTGCACTTGCACCGGCTGATCCAGATGCTGCTGCTGAACCCCATCAATGAAAACAAAATACAGCTGATCTTCAAACGCCTGCAGCGCCACCCTCACTGCCTCGTGGGGATCTACATCCTGTCGCTGCTCTTCATGTCCACCGGGATCGATCTTGCCTCGTTCGATTCCCTCCGCGATCTCCCTTTCGGTAAGGACTCGAAGCAGCCGGCGCTCCTCCTGACGCTGCCGGAACGCCTCCACCTCCTCCAGCACGATCATGGTGATCAGATCCCGAAGCGTAAGGGGTTCGCCGCCCCGCTTTCGCTCATCCGAAAGCCGTAAGAGCTGCTCGGGGATCGATGTATGCCTGGAACCTACCACCTTGCTGGCGACTCGGAGCTCCAAAGACATGGTCACCTCCTGGTCTTTCTTAAGCGAAAAGCGCTTATTCTATGGAATCATTTATGGTACGCACTCTGTATTTTACAGCAAAGATGGTTCAGCGCCTAATCAGATCCAGCGCCTCCTGGATCCGATCCCGCTCGGCCGGGAGGAGCTTCCCCTCCGCGACCAGGGCGTCCAGCAGGGCGGTGAGGGTGGTGACGGCGTGGACCCGATAGCCGGCGGCCTCCAGCTCCGGCCGCCCGCCCTGCTCCCGATCCACCAGGACCACGATATCGGTGACCCGCAGCCCGGCTTCCTCTAAAACCCGGATGGCCTCCCATTTGCTGGCGCCCGTCGTCAACACGTCATCGAGCACGGCCACTGTCTCGCCGGGGTGGAAGGTCCCCTCGATGCGCTGGCCGGTGCCGTAGGCCTTGGCCTCCCGCCGCGGATACAGCAGCGGGCGCCGCATCCGCAGGGCCACCGCCGTCCCGATGGGCAGGGCGGCGTAGGGGATGGCGGCCAGGCGATCGAAGGTCAGTCGTTCCAGCACCGCGGCATACAACCCCGCCACCATCTCCAGCAACGCCGGGAAGGCCACCAGCTGCCGCAGATCCAGATAGATCGGGGAGCGCTGGCCGGATTTGAGGACGAAGTCCCCGAAGCGGATGCACCCGGCCTCATACAGCCCGCGGGCCAGGGCGCGGATCGCCCCCGCTCTCTGGGCGATGTCGCGGCCCTGCAGCGTCTCCCTCAACGCCCGGGCAGCCGCCCCCGGATCCGGC
>JAGHYO010000137.1 GCA_017743605.1 Thermoflexus sp.
GCAAAGGGCTTCTCGTTCGCCCTTTTTATACTCGCATCCCTCGTGAGCACGGCTAGGCACCGACTCATTTCGTGCCTTTATCCGCACGCATGAGTTCGATATGGCTTCCACAATCCCTCGTATCGCCCCTTTGAGGCTGGTGCCCGGGATAATCAAGGTTTCGTTCTGTCGTGCGAAAACGTAGCAGACCTGCTCCCGTCCCTGAATCGAGCGCAATTCCAGTTGCCCGCTGCCCACGTAAAGGTAGTCTGAGACCACCTCGATCTCTATCTCCATCCAGCCGCTCAAGCCCTGGAACCGCTCATGGCCGGGCGGGGCGGTCTTCTGAGGCCGACCCTTTAAAGGGATCCAGAAAAAGGGCTTAGGCTCCGCCTGTGTGCGATCCGGCATAGGGCTCCCCCTTTCCGGGTTCCTGAAGCGAACGTGGGCTGATGAAAACCGGCCTTTCATCCCGGTAGTAAATCCGGACCTCCAAGCGGCCTTTCTCCGAACCGATCGGATAATGCGGGAAATTGGGCTTCACCCGCGGCTCCCCCAGATCCTGAAGATCCATGCTACGGGACTCGATCGTCCATTCCCCTTCCACGGCGGTGAGGCCCTCAACGGGTTGATCCATCAGGAGCAGGGCACGGCGTTCCTCCCCTTCAGACCACCAGCGCAATTCCCCTCGGGGTCCGAACATAGCTCCCTGCTCCCTCCATTCCGTGGGGATCCCGGCACCCATCACCAAGCGGGCTCCATCGGCGACCCAGTGGAGAAGGGGGCCGCCGAGGGCGCTCGCCCAATGGGTCCAGGAGCCCGGAGGATCTTTCAGCGCATAAACGTAGCCTTTCATCTTCCCCATGGCTTCCCTCTATGCGGCACTCAGGGTTTGCTCTAACACTTGACGAGCGGCCTGGTGCCATGCCTCCGGACCATACACCCGCCGGACATAGAACCCGATGGCCTCTGACCGCTCCGGGGTCGGCATCCCCTCGATCCGATGGGGCGCAAACAGCCGGTAGCGCCGGGCTTCTTCATCGTCCGTGAAGGCCCCCAGGCTCCGCCATACGGTATCCTGGGCGCCGGAGCTGAACTCCTCCATCATCGCTTCCACGACTTCCACGCGCACCTCTCCGAAACCCCGATTCTTTCCAAACCCCACCTTCACCAGCCCCTGGTTCATGGCCTCCAGGGCCATGGCGAGCAAACCCAGCTGCCAGAGCTCAAAGTTCTCCAGGATGAGCTGACCCTCAAAGGCCCCCGCCACGGCGATCTCCATCTCGAAGGGGCCAGCCCCGACCGCATGGCTGAGGCGTGAGATGGCCACCCCATAGCGGATTTCGGTTTTCACGTCGGTGGTCGGGAGAAGATCGGTGAAAGCGACGCGCCCTTTCAAGCGGGTGTGGCCGAAGATGCGGCAAGCGCCGCAGGAATTCCCATAAATGCGAAAGCTGCTTTCTTCCTTTTCCAGGCGCTTGCCACAGCTATCCGGATCATCTGGAAAGGTAGTGCAGGCCCATCGCCAACTTTCCTGTTCATTGACTGTCCGCAACGCTTTTTCCACAAACCCGCGCACCACGCCCTTGAGCGAGGATCCCGGGATGTAGAGCACCTCGCCTTTTCCGGGATGGAAGGTGCGAACGAACTGCATATCGGGCAGGGTAGGGTTGGCGGAGATGCCCCCGGCTTTGATGAGCAGAGGTCCCTTCGGGCTCAGCCGAAGCTTCAAACGCAACGCGTTGTAGCGATTTTTATGCATGGCCACCCTCCCTCCTCCACCAACTCATGAAAGCTTCGATGAGCTCATCCTCTTTTCGCTCAGCCTTCTGGCCGGAGCTCAGATAATCCAGGAGGTTGTCCGGGGTCACCTGATAGATCTGGATGTCTGTCAACTTGCCCCAGCCGGGACCCCGGGTGGATTTTCCGCCGATGGCGATGCCGCCCTCCTTCCACATCCGCAGCACAGCGAGGAGAAATCCGAGCTCCCAATTCTCCAGGTTCTCCGCCACGATCTCGATGCGGAATTGAGCACCCGGGACCACGGTCTCAAAATCGTATTTAACGCCCGCGCGGGCTGCGCCCAGGTCCCGGTCGATGCCCACGCCGTCGCGGATCTGGGTCCAGACCGGCAGGTCTTCATGGTTTTCGAGGCGCGCATCCTTAAAGGCGACCCGTCCGGCCATCCAGGGGGAGCCGAAGAGGCGGCAGGCGGTGCAGCTCTCCGAGAACACTTCTCGGGTAAAGATCTCATCGTTCTGTCCGGTCCTTTTCCAGAGCGTCTCTTTGCGGGAGGCATCCACGCAGGGCGCATCAAAGGGATCACAAGCCCAGAAATCGGGCTTTCGATTGACAGCTCGCAGCATGCGCTCGGCCTGGAAGCGCACCACGCCCTTGATGGAGGAGCCGGGGATGAAGGGCTTCCCCTCTGGATCCTTGATCACGGGCATATCGGTGCCGACCGGGTCCAGGGACAGCCGGCTGCCTACGGCCAGGGCGGTCTGCATCTCCAGGATGGCGTGGATCCACGTGCGATTCCGGAACTCGGCAAACCCGCTCATCCCGCACCTCCCTGCTTCGCTCGTTGTAATTGCGTCTCTCCTTTCGCATGCCAGACATGCCAGCGCACGGTGTGCCCCAGAACACGGCGGATCAATTCCAGGTGCACCTTGCGGATGGTCGGCTCCTCTGCAGCGCCCACAATACCCCTGGCGAGCTCCCGGAGGCCTTGAAGTTTTTGAAGCGCCTCGTTGGCCCATGCCACGTAGATCTCTTTGCGCGCGGCTTGGTAACGGATGAACAGCTCGACCTCGGCCCAAGAGGTGCTTTGTTCCGCAACCTCCTGGATGTTGCGCAGCTGGCGTTCTTTGTGCTCCTTGTCGCTCAACGGTTTCTCTTCTTCGTTTCGAAAGATTTCCTTCAGGCTCCGGGCAAGCTCTTCCGCCATTTGCACCAATTCTCCTTCCTTCTCCTTGATCGCCCGCAAGATTTGGGCGTTGCGCTTCGGGTCATCGGTGAACCGGGTCATTTCTCCTCCACCTCCAGATGGAATGGGTGGCAGATCAGGCATTCGCCGAACCCCTCATCCCGGCGCTCGCCGATCCCTTCCTGCTCCAGGCCCTCCAGCATGGACAGAAGGCTGTCCTCTGCGCCTTCCCATCGGTAAACGAACACGCTGCCCATGCGGGCAGCCAGCCGGGTGGGCTTGGGCAGGCCCCAGGCCGTGGACCAGCCGCTGGCGATGTCCGGACGGGTCATCCAGAGGATGGGGCGGAGGGTCTGGTTCCCCAGGCGCAGGATCGGCACCAGCGCGGGGACGCCGCTGTCGTCCCGGAAGATCCCTGGGGCCAGCAGATCGACGGAGAAATAAATCCCCTGGGGTCCATCGGGCATGCGCCCTGGGTTCACCGCCAGGGAACGAATGTCCATCCACAGGCGCCTCAGGGTCTCGTTAAATGCCTTCAGCCGCTGACCGAGAGGAGGCAGATGCTCCTCTACATCTTCCACCTCGACCCGGCCGTAGCCACGGGTGTGCATGGCCCCGATCGCCATACGGGAAAGGGCTTCCCGGAAGCTCGTTGCAGCATCCTCCCCTTTGTCATCACGGAGGAAAACCCGTCCGACGAACATGAGCGGGCTTGCGCCCGTTTTCATCGGATCATCGGTATGGGAACTGAGGGCGGAAGGGGTATACAGCATGCTTTCCGTGGCCGCCCGGCGGTGGCGGCTGAGGGCTACTTTGGTTTGCGCGTGAAAATACGGGCGGAACATCGTGTGGTATTTCGTGCCATGGACCTCATACACCGCGTAAAAGCCATTAGCCGGCTCCATGCGATCTTTACACTGTCGGCAACGAACATTGAAAGGAAGGGGGAAGCGAGCGCCCTGTTGTTCCAGCAGGCGATAAGCCAGGGAAGGAAGAAGGATGTCCACGATGCCATGGCCCCTACGATTCGGATGGGGTTCCGTGGCGAACCCTCCCTCGCGCTTGCATTCCAGGGCGCTCATCGGCAAGGGGAGCGCGTAAAGAAATCCCGGGGCTTCGGGGGCCGGGAAGAAGTTCCCGATGCGTAGCCGGGCAACCTGCTGAAGAATGGTCTCCGACGAGGCGCCCTGGCGGAGCAGCCATTCGGCCCAGGCCCCCCGCAGGATACGCCCTGGGATGTATTTCTGGCTAGGTAGGAACTGGGCGTCCGGCCGGATGTCGCCCAAAAGCAGAGGCTCTCGCGGCTTGATCTTAAGCCACATGGGTTCCCTCCCGCCAGGCCCGCCAGATCTCCACCAGCGCGCTCTCTAGAAGGGGCTCGCCGTCGATGTGCGCGTTCACCTTGATCTCCCGGATCCAGCCCAGCCCGCGGGTCTTGCCACCCCCGATGGCGATCCCCCAGCGAGCCGCCAGGGCGATCAACGCGGCGGCTTCTCGCGCCGTTGTCGGATCAAAGAAATCGCCTTCACACCAGGCTTGCCCCCGGATGGGTCGCTCGGGAATGGATGGAACAGTTTCCATGAAGAACAAGCGTTGGGGAAAGGCCGCCCGCCGGTGGCGGCTGATGGCCACGCCTGCCCGAACGGACAGGTCCTCGTCGGCATGAATCAAGGTTGCATCGCTGAAGCGCAGCGGTGAGGGGTGTCGGGGGTTGCCGAACACCCGACAGATCCGGCAGGGCTCCCGTCCTTTGCACATCCGATCCGGCTCGGGCCCGAGACATACCGGATGCCCCCAGGCGCGCAGCAGGATCTCCGCCTTCTCCCGCAAGAAACCCTTCAGGGTGGTGGCCGGGAGGACAGGATCCCCCTGCGCGGTCCGGGCCATGGCTTTGTCCACCCCCGGGCGTCGGAGGTTGCCGGTGGTGTGGAGCGCGGTGTCCAGCGTGATGATCAGCTCCATCTCCAGTCTGGTCATATGCCTTCTTCCTCCTCCACATCGGGCCGCATGGCATGCAGTTCGGCTAGCTCCAGGACATCGAGGAGCAGTGTGCGCCACATAACCGTCTGATTGTTATCGATCCGGTACCAGATGGGAAGCCCCGTGATGAGTCGTCCCCCGCGCTTGCTGAGGATCTCTCCGGCTTGTTCCAGGGTGGCGATTTTTTCTTTCCCTCCCCGTTCCCGAGCGATGTCATACTGGATGAAGCTAAGGGACTGAAACACACCCCGTTCCAGGGCCTCTGCCCAGCGGTGGCGTGTGGTGCGGGGCCATCGGGCAACTTGAGGGATCAACTCCCGGATGCGCTGCGCTTCGTCCAGGGTGTAGGGCCGGGCGGTCAGCTCAACCTCTCCCCCACGCCGGTAAATGCTCAGCAAGGGCTCAACCCTGTCGCTGGCCACCGGAGAGGGAAGCCAGAGAAAATCGATGGCGCTCTTGGGATTCTGGGGATCCTCTTTTGCCCGCTTCTTAGCTCGTTTCAACAAATCGGTGGCCAGACGCTCCATATAGCGGACCGGATATTTCACATCCGCGATGAGGATCCCACACGAGGCGGTGGGCCTCCATTCGGCCTTCAGGTCCTCCGGGAGGCGTTGGCTGACTTCATCTTCAAAATGTTTGAGAAATTCGACGGCCAAATCCCAGGCATATCCGACCTGGATGAGGACGGTTACATCGTCTCCGCCGATGTTGATGATGTCGAAGGGCCAGTATCCCTCACGCTCCAATGCTGCGCCGCATACGGCCTCCAGGCTCTGGAAGAGGGCTTCTTGGGTCCCTTTCTGAAGAGCCTCGGAGATCTGTCTGTATTTCCTTTCCTCTTCTTCTCCCTTCTCAATCCTGGCTTTCTGAAGCAGGCTGCCGATGTCGTTGCCATCGGCGTAGAAAAAGGCCAGATACTTGCGACGGGCACTGGCCACCAGATGATCGAGGTCATCGGGCTGTTCGGCCGTGCGATTCTTCTGACATCGATGCCAGAACTCCTGGTTGAACTTCCCTCGAATCTCCCCCTTTCGCTTTCGGCCTTTGTCGTCCCGATGCTTGCAAACGAGGCACAGGGCTTTCCCGTCTTCCATTGGCTCCCGGGCGCTGGCCATACGTTTGCCACAGCGCTCGCAGCGCTTGCCGAAGGGAAGGGCCTCGTAGAACGGGGCGGTGGTTTTCTCCCATTTGGCCTCCCGGAGACGGGCGTTTAGGAAAAGCACGCGCTGGGCGAAGCCGCCATCGAGCGGCACGCCAGCTGCTGCGTCTCGTATCCGCTGCGCCCAGGAACCCTCCGGCCGAGGCTCCTCCGACGGAGGACTGTGCGTCTCATAGACAATCGTTACGGTGGCAACGAGGGTCTGCTTCAGATAGAGATGCTCAATCTCTCTGCGGATCCTTTCCGCCTCGCCTGGGGGAACCTGAAGCAGAAAGCTGCCGCCTTTGCAGTAGATA
>JAGHYO010000138.1 GCA_017743605.1 Thermoflexus sp.
CGCGGCAGGGCGTCCACGTAGGTGCTCTTCAGCTTGGCCAGCTGCCGGTATTCCAAGATGAGCTCGATCACCGGATGCGCCCCCCGCAGGCTCTCCAACACCTCGCTCGCGGTGGAATACATCCCGGTCCCAGTCCGCGGCACATCGGCCGTGGGCAGCTGCAGCTTGCCGAACAGCGCATCGGAGAGCTGCCGCGGGGAGTCCAGGTTAAAGGCATACCCCACCCAGCGGTAGATTTCCTGGGCCAGGATCTGGATCCGTTTCTCGAACTCGACGGACATCTGTTGCAGCAGGGGGATGTCGATCCGGATCCCGGTCTGCTCCATCCGGACCAGCACAGGGATGAGGGGGATCTCGATCTCAGCGAAGAGCTTCCAAAGCCCCTGCCGCTGCAGCTCCTCCTCCTGAACCCGGGCGATGCGCAGGGTGAGATCGGCGTCGGCCGCAGCGTAAGGGGCAGCGGCGGAGACCGGGACGTCGGCGAAGGAGCGTTGGCCCTTCCCTTTCCCGATCAGCTGCTCGATGGGGGTCATCTCCACGCCCAGCCGGAGCCACGCCAGATGCTTCAGGCTGAGGCCGTAGGCGGCGGGATTGAGCACCCATTCGGCGACCATCGTGTCGAAGGCCAGTCCCTCTACTTCCACCCCATGGCGGGCTAAGACCAGCATGTCAAACTTGGCGTGATGGGCGACCTTGGGACGCCCTGGATCGCTCAGGAAGGGCCCCAGGGCCTCTAAAACCTGGCCAAGGGGCAGCTGGGGAGTGCCGTCCCGATGGCCGACCGGGACGTAATAGCCCCGTCCCTCCTCCACGGCGAAGGAGAGGCCGACCAGGCCCGCCTGCATCGGGGAGAGGGCATCGGTCTCCACGTCGAAGGCGAAACGGGGCGCCCGCTCCAGGGCCTCACGCAGCGCGGCCAGTCCGGCCTCATCGGTCACCACGCTGGCCTCCGTCGGACGGGGGAGATGCTCCGTTCGCAGCGGGGGGGCCGTTAAGGGCTGGACCGCGGCAGGCCCCAGGGGCTCTGGGAAGAGGGTGGGCTGGCGGGCCGGCCCTGGCGGGGCCTCCGGGGGCTTCTCCTCCGAAGGGGCCGCGCCGTTCGGGAGACGGGGGATCAGGCTCCGGAACTCCAGCTCCTGGAAGAGGGTCCGCACCGCCTCCGGATCGTAGCGTCCCACCCGACACGCCTCCCATTGCATCGAGATCGGGGCGTCGGTGCGGATGCGAACCAGCTCCTTGCTCAGGAAGGCTTGCTCTCGGCCGGCCTCCAGCAGCCGCCGCACCCGCTCCAGCTGGATCTCGTCCAGGTGGGCGTAGAGGTTCTCCAGAGAGCCGTATCGCTTCAGAAGCTCGGTGGCCGTGCGCTCCCCGATCCCGCGCACGCCGGGGATGTTGTCGCTGGCGTCGCCGGCGAGGGCCTTGAGGTCTACCAGCTGATGGGGCTCCAGGCCGTAACGCGCCCGGATGGCCTGCACGTCGTAGATCGCGATGTCGTCGAAGTGGCGCCGGGAGATGAGCACCCGAATGCCCGGGCGGATCAGCTGAAAGGTATCCGTGTCGCCGGTGACGATAAGGACCTCCATGCCTTGCTCGAGGGCCTGGCGAGCGGCGGTGCCGATCACATCGTCCGCCTCGTAGCCCTCTGCGGTCAGGATCGGGATGGCAAGGGCCTCGATGACCTGCCGGATGCGGGCCAGCTGGGCGTCGAAATCGGAGGGGCGCTTGGCCCGCGTCGCTTTGTATTCGGCAAAAGCTTCATGGCGGAAGGTGCGTCCCACGTCGAAGGCCACGGCCATGTGGCTGGGGCGGTGCTCCCGCCAGACTTTCAGGAGCATCGATGTGAAGCCGTAGACCGCATGGGTCGGCTCCCCCTTGCGGGTCTGCAGGCCATGCCGCAACAGGGCGTAATACGCCCGATAAGCTAAGGAATGCCCATCCACTAGCACCAACAGGGATCCCATGCACCATCCTCCCCGCCGATCCGGGGTCCTTACAGCCCCTCTGACTTCTATTGTAACCCAGGCGTTAGCCGATCTTCTCGAGGCGCGACACACCAGGCATCTGAACGAGACCCGTAGGAGCCACGTCCCCTTCTGCTTCCGCTGCGGGTGTGCCCCAAAATCGTCGCAAGCCCGGCCCGAGGTGGACCGATTGCTCACCGTTGGCCTACGTGGATGGACGAGGGCATTGCCCTCGCCCATCCAGCGGTTGCCCCAGGGCGTGGAATTGTTTACTATAAGAAGCTAAACTGGCTGATGCAGGCGCCCGAGCGCTGAGAGATCCCAACCCTCCCGGAGCGTTCAGGATGGCTGCGGTGCATCGACAGCGGGTGAAGGCAGCGCGCCGCTTGATGGCGGAAAAGAAGGCCGAGGCCTTCCTGGTCACCCATCTCCCCAACGTCCGCTATCTCTCCGGGTTCACCGGTTCCGCCGCGGTCCTCTGCATCACACCCCGCAGCGCCTGGATCCTGACGGATTTCCGTTACTGGGAGCAGGCCGCCCGCCAGGCCCCCGATTTCAGACTATATCGGCTCCCAAGCCGGCGCTTCCCTGAGGTCCTGCCGGAGTTCCTGAAGAAGATCGGCTCCCCTCAACGCATTGCCTTCGAGAGCGCCCGTGTCACCGTGGACCAGTGGAAGAGCTGGAAAAAGGCCACGCCGAAAGTGAGGTGGATTCCGACCAAGGACTGGGTAGAGGGCCTGCGGGCGGTGAAGGATGAGGAGGAGTTGGCCCGCATCCGGGAGGCCGCCCGCATCGCCGATGCCACCATGGCCTATCTGCGTCACCGCCTGCGCCCAGGGATGATGGAGCGCGAGGCGGCCTGGCTGGCGGAGCAATATCTGCGCACCCATGGAGGGGACGATGTGGCCTTCGACATCCTGGTGGCCTCTGGGCCGAACGCGGCCATGGCTCACCACCATCCCGGGGACCGCCCGCTGAAGGTCGGCGAGCCCATCGTGGTGGACCTGGGGGCGCGGGTGGACGGCTATCACTCCGATCTCACCCGCACCTTTGTCCTGGGCCGCATGCCCCGGCGCTTCCGGGAGATCTACAACATTGTCTTGCGCGCCCACGAAGCCGCCATCCGCCAGATGCGGGCCGGGATGCTCGGCAAGGAGATCGATGCGCTGGCGCGCGCTGTCATCGAAGAGGCGGGCTACAAAGACGCCTTCGGCCACGGCCTGGGCCACGGGGTGGGCCTGGAGATCCACGAGAAACCGTCAGCGGGTCCCACCGCCGAAGACCCGGTGCCCGCCGGCGCTGTCCTCACTGTGGAGCCAGGCATCTACCTGAGCGGCTGGGGCGGCGTGCGCATCGAAGATGTAGTGGTCGTGGGCGAAGACGGGGTCGGGGAGATCCTCACGCACGCCTCCCGGGACCCCCTGATCCCGGTGCGTAGATAACGATCCCCCAAGATCTGGAAGGAGGTCCGCCGTGGGAATGATTCTGCAGGCCGTTGGGATACTGCTCCGACCTTACCGTCAGAGGCTGCTCATCGGAGGAGCCCTCTTCTTAGCCGGCTTGGCCCTTGGGCTGATCTACGGCTGGTATATCGCCCCGGTGGAGTGGACGGACGCCGCCCCCGTAGATCTGCGGGTGGATTACCAGGAGAACTACCTGCGTCTGCTGGCGGACGCCACCCGGTCGGGTTTTGTGCGGGTGGAGGAGAGCGCGGGCTGGCTGGGCCAGCGCTGGAACCCCCGAGACGCCGCCCGGGAGATCCGCCGTCTGGCTGCCCAGGAGACGGATCCCGACCGCCGCGCTGCGATGGAGCAGCTGGCTGCGGTCTGGGAGCAGGCCCCTGCGCCCCCCGCGCCCGCTCGGGGAGGGATCCCGCCCTTCGGCCTGGTTGGTCTGGCCGGCCTGATCCTCGTCGGGATCGCTTTCTTCCTCCTGCGTCGTCGGGCCCCCCAGGCGGTCCCGCGGCGCTTGACGCCTGCTCCCGCTGCAGCAGCTCCTACCGCTCCGATGCGAGCTCCCACCGCCCTGGAGCGGCCGGCGCCCATTGAGGCCTACCCGGCCTTTGGAGAGCCTCCCCTGGCGCAGCGGCAGGTGACCTACAAGCTGGGGGATGATCACTTCGATCTCTCCTTCCCCATCGAGCTGCTCAACGGGGAGTTCCTGGGCGAGTTTGGGGTGGGGATCTCCGAGACCATCGGCATCGGGGACCCGGCCAAGGTGACGGCCTTTGAGGTCTGGCTCTTCGACAAGAACGATATCAAGACAGTGACCAAGGTGCTGGCCAGCGAGCATGCCTATCGGGACACCGCCCTCCAGGCCCGCCTGCGGCAGAAAGGGGACTTGGTGCTGGCCTCCCCCGGGGCCATCGTGGAACTGGGGACCCAGGGTCTCCGGCTTCAGGCCCGCGTGGTGGAGCTGGAGTACGGCAGCGGCGCGCTGCCGCCCAACAGCTTCTTCAGCCGCCTCACCCTGGATATAGCGGCGTGGCGCAAAGAGGGAGAAACCGCATGAGCCGGTTGACCGACGGCCGCAAAGGATCCTGGGCGAGCCGGAGATGCCTCTCTTTAAAGATCTGAAACTTCAATTTATCCCGAAAGGAGCCCTGCCATGTTGACAGACGAGCCGGGTGATGAGTTCCCAATGGAAACGCTGGCGGAGACGGAGCATTTCGCCATCTGGCGCAGCACCGGCGACGATGACCAGTACTTCTTCCATTTGGAGCTGGGCAACGTCTCCATCCACCTGACCGAGGAGGAGTGGGAGGAGCTGGTCGAGCTGATGGGTCAGGCGATGGACGCCCTGGAGAGCGGGGACGCCGGATAAGGCATCGGAGGACGGACGACGGCAGCGCGGGCCGCGCCCAAGCCCACGATCCCATCCTCACGTCAGCGGAGGTCTCCGATGACCCGTCCCAAGGTGTACGTCACACGACGCATCCCAGATCGGGCTTTTGAGATCCTGGGGGAGCACGCGGAGATCAAAGTTTGGGACAGCGATCTCCCGGTTCCCCGCGAGATCCTGTTGGAGGAAGTGGCCGATGCGGACGGCCTCCTCTGCCTGCTGACCGAGAAGGTCAACGCCGAGCTGCTGGACGCCGCGCCGTGCCTGAAGGTGGTCAGCAACATGGCCGTTGGCTTCGACAACATCGACGTGGCCGAGTGCACCCGCCGGGGCATCCCCGTGGGGAACACCCCGGGGGTTCTCACCGAGGCCACGGCAGATCTCACGTGGGCCTTGTTGCTGGCTGCCGCTCGGCGCATCCGGGAGTCCATCGATTACGTGCGGGAGGGCCGCTGGATCACCTGGGGCCCCATGCTCCTGCTGGGCCAAGACGTCTACGGAGCCACCATCGGCATCATCGGCATGGGGCGTATCGGGACGGCGGTGGCCCGACGGGCGAAAGGGTTCAACATGCGCATCCTGTATCACAACGTCCGCCGGAACGAGGCCGCCGAATCCGAACTCGGGGCCGTCTTCGTAGACCTGGACACTCTCCTCCGCGAGAGCGATTTCATCACCATCCACACGGATCTCAACCCGAGCACCCGCCGTCTGATCAACCGGGAGGCCTTTGCCAAGATGAAGCCCACTGCCGTCCTGGTGAACGCCGCCCGGGGCCCCATCGTGGACACAGAGGCCCTCTACGAAGCCCTCAAGGAGGGGCGGATCTTCGCCGCCGCTCTGGATGTCACCGATCCGGAGCCCCTCCCGGCAGACCATCCCCTCCTCCAGCTGCCGAACTGCACGGTGGTCCCCCACATCGGCAGCGCGACGGTGACCACGCGGAGCCGCATGGCGGAGATCGCAGCCCTGAACGTGCTGGCTGGCCTCCGAGGCGAGCGGCTTCCCTCTTGTGTGAACCCGGAGGTCTACGAACGGGCCGCAAGCTGACCCATCGCCCTCTGGTCGAAACCGAGGCCAGACCGCTGGGGGACAGGGGCAGGACGGTCGCCCCCTAACGCTGCCAGTGGGTCATGGCTTTCTGAAGGATCAAGGTGCGGAGGGTGGATCTGCGTGGTCTCGCGGGCGGAGCCGCCGTTTTCGGTCGGCAATTCAGAGAAGATCTTAGGTGCCGGATGCGATCGACCCAAAAGCTCGCCGACTCGCCCGTGACCAAGATGAACCCAGGCAACGCAGACGTGTCCCAAAATCATCGGAGGACAACTGAGAGTCGTTGCCCCACCGCTCGCCCCCCTGAACGATCATAGAGGGGCAGAGGCCAACTTCCCCTTTTCATTGCGCTATCGGTTCAAGCAGGGCAACTGCCCACAGCGGCCCTCTATCACAGCCCACCTCGTTGGGAGGAAGAGCCTCGATGGTTATCGATCTTTTGTGGGAGGGGCTTCAGCCCTGAATCTTCGCTTTGATGAC
>JAGHYO010000004.1 GCA_017743605.1 Thermoflexus sp.
GCTTCAGCCCGTCCCGCACGTCCGGCAGCGCCCGCGCCACAATCACGCTCATGGCGTAGTCTAAATAGGCCGCTTTGAGCTGCTCCTCGATCTCCACCTGGATCACGTTGGGCATCGCCGTCGATCCTCCCTCTCCTGAGGCGGAAATCAACGATCCGCCCCCAGCGATCCCACCACCCTTCCTGCAGGAACCGGAGGGCGGAGGCAGAGCGGGGAGCCCGTTGAGGGATCCCGAAGGCGGCGTTCCTCATTCTACCGGGATCTGGGAGGGCCCGCCAGGGCGGGCAGGGGCATTCCACCGGCGGGGGCCTCTTTTTGACAGGGAAGTCCGGGTCCATAAAATTTGGGCTTGTTGAGAGGGGATCGCAGTGCTTAAGCAATCCGATCGGCTTGTGATGGAGCGCTCGATGGCATCCCAAGCAGTTGCGCAGCGGGAGCACGTTGGCTTACGACGAGAGGTCAACGTCTGGGGCTCCTTCACCTGGGGCTACGCCGATGTGGGGGCGGACGTCTACGTCGCCCTCGGTCTGGTGATGGCGGCGGCCCAGGGGGCCACTCCCCTGGCTTTCCTGATCGCGGGGATTGTCTACGTGATGGTCGGCCTGGCCTACACCGAAATGGCTGCGGCCTATCCCTCGGCGGGGGGAGGTCAGTATTTCGCCTTGCGCGGGCTTGGAGACTTCTGGGGGCTGGTCGCCGGGGCTGCCCTGATGCTCGACTACACGGTGGATGTGGCCCTCTTCGCCATGGCCTCCGCAGGCTACATCAACTTCTTCTTCCCAGCCTTCCGGGAGTTCCGGACCACGGTGGGGCCTTTCCAAGACGTCAACCTAATCTGGCTGGCCGAGACACTGGCCCTCATCCTGCTGCTGGCCCTGCTGAACGTGAGAGGCATCCGGGAGTCCTCCCTCTTCAACTCGGTCTTGGGGGCCCTGGACCTGGTGCTGGAGGCCAGCATCATCGTCATCGGCTTCGCCTTCGCCTGGCAGCCGGAGCTCTTCCTCCGTCAGTGGCAGACCGAGTTCCCCTCCACCGATCAGCTGCTCTATGCAATCTCCATTGCCGTGATCTCCTACGTGGGGCTGGAGTCGGTCTCCCAGGCCGCCCAGGAGACCGTCCGGCCGGCGACGGTGATCCCCCGCACCTCGCTGGCCCTCATCGTTGTCGTTTTCCTCTTCGCCCTGGCCTTTCCCACAGTGTCCCTGGGCATCCTGCCCTGGCAGGAGATCGCCGCTCGGGAGGGGGACCCGGTGGCCCGCCTGGCCAGCCAGCTGCCCTTCGTGGGGTTCCTGGCCGGCCCCCTGGCGGCGGTGCTGGCGGCCACCATCGTCCTGATCTCCGCCAACACCGGGGTGATGGGGGCCAGCCGCCTGGCCTACAGCATGGCTGAGCTGGGCCTGATCGGCGAAGGACTCTCCCAGGTTCACCCGCGCTTCCGCACGCCGGTCCGCGCCGTCCTGGTCTTTTCGGGCGTGGCCGCGGCAGAGGCGGTGTTCGCCTTCCTGAGCGGGCGCCGGGCGATGGAGACCATGGCCCACATGTACGCCTTCGGGGCGATGATGGCCTACTTCCTGAGCACCATCGCCCTGGTGGCCCTGCGGATCAAAGAGCCCCACGTTCCGCGTCCGTATCGGGTTCCCTTGAATCTGCGCTGGCGCAATGTAGAGATCCCCATCCTGGGCATCCTAGGGGTGATCGGCACCGGGCTGATGGTCCTCGTCGTGCTCTACACCCACGACATCGCCCGCATCTTCGGTCCGATCTGGGTGGTCGTGTGGGTGCTTTACTACGTGTGGTATCGCCGGCGCACCGGCAGGCCAGTGTGGGGGAGCCTCCCTCGGGACTGGGACGCCCAGCAGCTGAAGATCTTGGAGGATACGGGGGATTATGAGTTGCTAGAGCGGTTCCGCATCGAGCTGATGCGCCGGCAACAGGAGCGAGGACGGACATGACAGCCATCCGGCTGGCAACCGGGACGATCTTCATGATCCTGGGGGCGCTGATCATCGGCCGTAGCCTGTGGGCTGTCTTAGAAAGGGGCGTGGGCTGGAGCGCACTGGTGCTTCCCATCCTAGTGGGAGGGCTGATGATCGGGATGGGGATCCAGCGCTGGCGGGCCTGGTGGGCCGGGCAGAGGAGCGGTCCCGAGGCTGACCGCCTAAGCAGGCCGAAATGAGTTTCGGCCTGCACATTCGCGATCTCGGAGGCACGAGATCCCATGGGACATCCGCTGGGTGTTGCACTGGCATTGGCGTTCTTGGTGATCGTCTCGGTGACCCTGTTCTGGATGCTACGGGTGCCCCGACCGGTCCCTGCAGAAGTGGCTCGGGCCGTCTATTCGGTGGAGGCCGCGCGCTGCATCACGGTCCCCATCGTGGAGGGGATCTATTCCGAGCGGGCGGTGGAGCTGGCCTGCCGGCTCGGGGAGCCCCAGCACGCCCGCCTAGTCCTGGTCCACGTCCTGGAGGTTCCCTACACCGTGCCGCTAGACACTCCGCTTCCGGAGCTGGAGGCGCGGGGCCAGCGGGCCCTGGAGACCGCCCGCTTCATCGCCAGGCAGCACGGGATGAAGCCGGAGATCTATCTGATCCGGCATCGCTCTGCCCCGGAGGGGATCCTCAGGGTGGCACGGCAGGTCGGGGCGGATCAAATCATCATGGGGATCGGGCTGAAACACCGGCCCTCCGGCGACGGCCTGGGCCGGACGGTGCAAGAAGTGATGCGCCGGGCAGCCTGTGAGGTGATCGTGGCCAAAGCGCCTCTGCGGGAATGAGGGCGGGAAGAGCCTTCGCTTGGGATCCATTGAGGGAGGGGGCTCTCATGGATCAGAAGACCTTGCGGCGGGTGAAGCTGGTGTATCCCCCAGAGTTGATCGACGAGCCGCTGCTCTATCGGCTCATCCAGCGGTTCGGCCTGCTGGTCAACATCCGTCGGGCCCATGTGGAGGCCACAGAGGCCTGGCTGGTGATCGATCTGGAGGGCCCGCCCCATCGGGTGGAGGAAGGGCTGATCTGGATCCAGAAGCAGGGAGTGCTAGTGGAGCCGACGGAGCAGCTGTGAGCCGGGCGGATCAGGGAGGGACTCGTCCCATCGCCTCGCCGTTGGGTTTACAGCACGGGATGAGCTCGCAGGACGTGGAGCGGTTGGAGCATCCGGAGGAGTGAGCACCGTGCGGATCGTGATCCTAGGGTGCGGTCGCCTGGGGGCGTATCTGGCCCGTCAGTTCGCGCAGGATGGCCACGTGGTGACGGTGATCGATCGGGAGCGGGAGGCCCTGGAGGCCCTGGGGCCGGATTTCCCGGGGGAGACGGTGGTCGGGATGGGCATCGATGCGGAGGTGCTGCGCCGGGCGGGGATCGAAGAGGCTGATGTCTTCATCGCCGTCACCGGCTACGATAACACCAACATCATGGCCGCCGAGGTCGCTCGGGAGATCTTTGGGGTGCGCCGGGTGATCACCCGGCTGAACGATCCGCTGCGGGCGGAGATCTTCCAGGAGCTGGGGCTGACGACCGTCTCCCCCACCACCCTGGCGGCGGAGGCCATCCGCAAGTGCCTGGAGGATTAGAGGATGTATCTCATCATCGTCGGCGGCGGTAAGGTCGGCTATTACCTGAGCAAGTCCCTGCTGGCGGAGGGCCATGAGGTGCTCCTGATCGAGAAGAACCCCCGCCGCGCGGCCTTTCTGATCGATGAGCTGGGGACGGACCACGTCTGGATTGGGGACGGCTGCGATTCGAGCACCTTCGCCCAGGTGGGGATGAACCGGTCCGACGCGGTGATCGCCGTGACAGGGGACGACGAGGACAACCTTGTGGTGTGTTTGCTAGCCAAGCGCAAGTTCAACGTCCCCTGGACCATCGCCCGCATCAACAACCCGCGCAACTCAGAGATCTTCACCCGCATGGGGATTGACGTGACGGTCTCCACCACGGAGATCATCCAGGCTCAGATCGAGCGGGCGCTACCCCTGCGCTCCCTGGTGCACCTGCTGGCCCTGCGCCGCGGGGGCATCCAGTTGGTGGAAGGGAAGGTCGCCCCCGAGGCGCCCGCCGATGGGCGCCCCATCCGGGAGCTGGGCATCCCGGCGGACGCCTTAGTGGTGATGGTGATGCGTGGGGACCAGACCTTCATCCCCTCTGGAGACACTGTCCTTCGGGCAGACGACGAGATTCTCGCGGTGACCACCCCGCAGAGCGAGCTGATCCTGCGGCGCCTGTTGCTGGGCGCTTGAGCCCTGCAGAGACCCCGTCGCTCTGCAAGTGTAGCTCTCCAGCATGAGGCTAGGGCGCACTAAGCCGGCCCCGTTCTTCTTCCTTCTTTTGGACCGGCTAGAGGCCCCGAGCTACCCCCCCTATCGAAACTCGATCCTCTCGTCCAGAAATTCGGCCGGAAAGAGGCTTTTCCTTGACAACTTCCATGATTTGCTTCATTATTACGGTGGATCCTCCAGAAGGAACCAGCGGCGGGGCATGGTCCTCCTGAGAGATGCTGATAGAATTCCCTAAGAGCCGGTGAAGTCGGAGGAGCATCGGATGCCATTCGCGCGCTATCGACTCAAGGGACGGATGCTCTGTCGAGCAGCGGCGATCGGGGTGATGCTAGGCCTTCTGACCGGATGCGCCTCGCAAAGCCCCTCGATCCTACAACCGGTCTCCCCCAAAGGGCGCGCCGAGGCGGATCTGTTTGGATTCATCCTGGCGATCACTGTCTTCACCTTCATCGTGGTAGAAGCCCTGCTGCTCTACGCCATCGTCCGCTTCCGGACTCGGGATCCAAAGGCGATCCCCCGACAGATCCATGGGAACCGCGCCCTGGAGTTCCTCTGGACGGCCGTCACCGCCATAGGGATGGCGTTGATCTTCATCCTGACCTGGCGGACGATGACCGCGATCTCCACCCCGCCAGCGGACGCGTTGCCGGTGAAGGTGATCGGCTATCAGTGGTGGTGGGAGTTTCAGTATCCGACCCTTGGCATCGTCACCGCCAACGAGCTGGTGATCCCAGTCGGCCAGCCCATCCGGCTCATCCTCACCTCCGGGGACGTCATCCACAGCTTCTGGGTCCCTCGGCTGGGCGGCAAGATGGATGCCATCCCTGGCCGGGAGAACCAACTGTGGCTGCAGGCCGATGTGGAGGGGACCTACTATGGGCAGTGTACAGAGCTGTGTGGTACCTCCCACGCCAACATGCGGTTGCGGGTGCACGCGGTCTCTCGGGAGGCTTTTGACCGATGGGTAGAGGCCCAGCGGGCCCCGGCGGTCTCCCCGACGGATCCCTTGGCACAGCAGGGCTACCAGGTCTTTATGAGCAAGGCCTGCGTGGGATGCCACGTTATAGAGGGCACTCCGGCCCAGGGGAGGGCGGGGCCGAACCTCACCCACATGGGCAGCCGGACCACGATCGCGGCGGGCCTTCTGGAGAACACCCCGGAGAACATGGCCCGCTGGCTGGACAATCCCCAGGCCATCAAGCCGGGTGTGCGGATGCCCCGCTTAGGCCTGACCCCGGAGGAGATCGAGGCCCTTGTAGCATATCTCGCGTCTCTGAAGTGATAAGGAGGCGACGATGACCAGCCCGACAGTCGCACTCCCCCGCGCGCATGCTGAGCGCGGGCTGCTCTCGTGGCTGACCACAGTGGATCACAAGCGCGTCGGCATCCTCTATATGCTGGGCGCTGCGTTCTTTGCACTGATCGGCGGCCTGGAGGCTATGCTGATCCGGACGCAGCTGGCCGTCCCGAACAGCCGGGTGCTAGTGGGGGATGCTTACAACCAGGTCCTGACCATGCACGGCACCACTATGGTCTTCCTGGTGGTGATGCCGTTGCTGGCGGGGCTGGGAAACTACGTCATTCCCCTGATGATCGGGGCCCGAGACATGGCCTACCCCCGCCTGAACGCCTTCGGCGTGTGGATGTTCATGCTGGGCGGGATCTTCCTGAACCTGAGCTTCATCCTGGGCGGGGCGCCGGACGCGGGATGGTTCGGCTACGCGCCGCTGACGGCCAAGACGTTCTCCAGGGGGACCGGCATCGATTTCTGGATCTGGGGCCTGCAGCTCCTGGGCATCTCTTCCATCACCTCCTCCATCAACTTCGTGACCACCATCCTCCTGCTACGGGCCCCCGGCCTCACCATGAACCGCCTGCCGCTCTTCGCATGGACCACCCTGGTGACCTCTTTCCTGATCCTCTTCGCCATGCCCAGCATCTCGGCGGCCCTGTTCCTCCTGTTCTTGGACCGCCATCTGGGGACCCATTTCTTCAACCCGGCGGCGGGCGGTGACCCGCTACTGTGGCAGCACCTCTTCTGGTTCTTCGGCCACCCAGAGGTCTACATTATGATCCTGCCGGCCATGGGGATCGTCTCGGAGGTGCTGCCGGTCTTCTCCCGCAAGCCCATCTTCGGCTACACGGCGGTGGCCTACTCCAGCGTGGCCATCGGCTTCATCGGGTTCACTGTGTGGGCCCACCACATGTTCGCCGTGGGGCTGCCCGATGTGGTGAACGCCTTCTTCTCGGCCGGCAGCCTGCTGGTGGCCGTGCCCACGGCGGTCAAAGTCTTCAACTGGATCGCCACCATCTGGGGCGGGACGGTGCGGTATCGCGCGCCCTTCCTCTTTGCCGCGGCCTTCGTCGCCCTTTTCGTCATCGGCGGGTTGGGCGGCCTGTTCCTGGCTTCGGTCCCGGTGGACTGGCAGTTGACGGACACTTACTTTGTGGTCGCCCACTTCCATTACACGCTCTTCGGCGGCTCCATGTTCGCCATCGTGGCTGCGATCTACTACTGGTTCCCCAAGATCACCGGTCGCTTCCTGGACGAGCGGCTGGGCCGACTGCACTTTGCCCTGCAGTTCATCGGCTTCAACCTTGCGTTCTTCCCAATGCACCTCCTGGGCCTGATGGGCATGCCTCGGCGGGTCTACACCTATGCGGCGGGCCTGGGATGGGAGAGCCTGAACCTGCTGGCCACCATCGGTGCCTTCATCCTGGCCCTGGGCTTCGTGGTCTTCTTCGCCAACATCGCCCGCAGCCTGGTCGCCGGGGAGCGGGCCCCGGACGATCCATGGGACGGTCATACCCTGGAATGGCTTACCCCTTCGCCCCCGCCGCCCTACAACTTCGCCCGCATCCCCGTTGTCCAAAGCCGCCGCCCGGTCTGGGACACGAAATACACGGGGAACCCCCATCCGCGTCCGGTGGTGGAGGTTCTTAGCGGGAATGGCAATAAAGGGGATCATAATGGCCATATGGGGGATCATGAGGGAGATTCAGAGGAGGAGCACATCCACCTGCCTGCGCCAAGCCTCTGGCCGCTGGTCCTGGCAGCCGGCCTGACCGTCTTCGCCCTGGGGCTGGTGACCCACTGGATCTTTGTCCCCGTAGGGCTCTTCCTGTTCGCCCTGGGGATGGCCCGCTGGGTTCAGCAGCCGTTGTTCTCGGAAACCCACGAGACTTCATCATAAAGGCCCGCAAGTCTCTTGACTTTCCCAGCCGCAACGGCGGAGGGAGGGAGAGATGGCTAGCCATCATCCGGCAGCCGGATCCGAGATCGCGGTGGACAGCCGCAAGCTGGGGATCTGGGTCTTCCTGGCCTCCGAGGTGATCTTCTTCGCCTCTCTCATCGTCGCCTACCTGGTGCTGCACAACCGGGTCACCGGCGGCCCCACCGTCCACAAGCTCTCCCTGACCATCCCCACCATCAACACGATGATCCTGCTCACCAGCAGCGTGGCCATGGTGCTGGCCCTGGCCCATTTGCGGGACGGCAACCGGCGGGCCTCCATCGCCTGGCTGCTCACCACCGCTTGGCTGGGGATCTGCTTTCTGATCCTGAAGGGAGTGGAATACAACCATCATCTCCATGAAGGCCTCACCCCCAGCGTCAACGTCTTCGGCTCTGCTTACTACGCGGTCACCGGCTTCCACGCCGCCCACGTGGCAGTGGGGGTGATCTGGATCCTGAGCGTGGCTTTGGGGCTGCGGCACCGCCTCTCGCCTCAGAACGATGTCCCGGTGGAGGCAGCAGGGCTGTACTGGCACTTTGTGGATCTGGTATGGGTGGCGATCTTCGTGGTAGTATACCTGATGCGCTGAGGAGCGTCTTTGCCAGCCTGGACCGCCCAGGAGGGAAAATGGAGGCGAAGGCCCACAAGCACCCGAACTACGTCCTGGTGGGGATCATCCTGATCCTGATCACCATCGCGGAGGTGAGCGTCATCGGCCTGCCGGTGCCCCAGCTGCCCTTCCTGCTGGGGTTTTCCATCGCCAAGGCGTTCCTCATCGTGGCGTATTTCATGCACCTAAAATCCGACTCCCGCCTCTATGCCCTGCTCTTCGCCTACCCCTGGCCCCTAGCCCTCCTGCTGGTAGGGATACTGATCTGGGTGTATTTCGGGTTCCGAGCGTAAGGGGAAGGGGGAACGGACCGCGGGGGGCTCCAGACGGAGCCTCTTCGGGGCCTGCGGAATAGAGCGGGGGGCGCCGCCTGGTGCCCCCCGCTTTGCCTGGAGCAAGGATAGGGGATCACTCCCCGCCGCCAGCCAGCGCCGGGCGCGCCGGCGCCATTCGCCAGCGGTTGAAGGCTCGCCAGCCCTCGTAGGCGATGAAGGCCGCGGCAAGGAAGAGCAAGGCGGCCAGGATCAACATCACGGCTGAGCCCAAGACCGCCACGGGCTGGTTGTTGACAATGGAGGTCTGAAGGGCAAGTTGCTGGTTCCACAAGGTGACCAGGATCGCGGCCATGGCGGTCACATATATGAAGACCCCGGGCACTGCGGCATACCAGGCCGGCCGCCGCTCCGAGACCAGCCAGATGGTGACGATGATCAGAGACAAGGCAGCCATCAGCGGGTTCGCGGTGCCGAACAGCTGCCAGAAGAAGATCCAGGTCCTGGTGAGCACCAAGAAGGCCGCCAGGGCCGTGGAGATCAGGCTGGCCACGTGGGGGTTCTTGAAGACCGGCTGGACCTCTCCCACCCACTCCCCCAGGGTGACCCGCATCAGCCGGAAGACCAGCTGGACCACGGTAATAACGATGACCACATCCAAAGGATGTAAGCGGGGGTTATGCTCGCAACGCTTCCCTTGAATTGCCGGGCTGTGGGATCAAAGTATTGACAAACCGGTTGTGTGCCGATCGCTTGGTTGAGGCTAAGAAAGATCTGACCCACCGGCCCCTGGATGGTCTTGAACTGATCTCCCTGCGTCACCTGCTGCAGACCCAGCGGCCCAACCCCCATGGCCACCAGGTCGATGGTCAGGGTGATGGCGGTGACTACGATGAGGTCCATCTTCCAACGATAGAGCATCTGACCCATCAGCAGCCCCGTCGCGGCCAGGGCGATGATGCCCAGAGGCACCGTGGGATTCGAGAGCACGCCGGCGATCAGGTTCACAAAGGCCCCAGCGACCAGCAGCAGGCAGAAGAAGATGAACACGAAGAGGAGGGTGCGGGGGCTGATCAGGCGGTAGGCCACGGCGCTCAGGGAGTTCCCATCGCCGCGCACGGAGAGCAAGAATGGCGCTGTAGTCGCTGGCCCACCCGATGAAGGACACCCCGAGGAGCAGCCGGAGGAGGGCAGGGAGCCAGCCCCACAGCCCCGTCGCCGTGATCGTCTCCACGATGGGCCCCGCCGCGGCGATGGACTTGAAGTGATAGCCGACAAGGATGTTGCGGCTGGTGGGGACGAGATCCACGCCGTCCATATACATCCGGGCCGGGGTCGCCTGCTTCGGGTCGGACTAGATGACCTCTCGGTCGATTCGCCTGGCGTAAAGGTTCCAGACGAGTAGATAGACCAGGATGCCGATGATAATCACCCAGAAGGCGCTCATGGCTTTCTCTCCGGAATGGGATCTCGAGGGGGAACCTCTTCAAGCGCCCCGGCACGCGCCGGGAGGCGCGGCGTCCCGAAAGCGCCTCCGTTCCTCTTTAGTGGCTCTTCCCCCCGTCGCACCTCCTTTCTCTGGATCGGGAACGCCCCCTTTTCCGGAGGGCGGTCGAAAAAAAACAGGCGACAGCAGGGGTTCAGGCTGTCTCCTGCGGGACGCTCAGACGCCGCGCGATGGCCGCCTCCGCCCCGTAAAGGTCCCCACCTGCAAACACTGGGCCTTCCACGATCACGGCTGGGTAGCGGCGGGCACCATAGCGCAGGGACTTCTACCACCCCTCCAAGGAGACCGCATCGATCACCTTCACCGTGACCCGATCGCAGTAGGTCGCCATCAGCCGGGCGATCCACGCCGTCAGATCCCGGTAGGCTTGCTGGAGATCCTTGGGGAGGCCGGAGGCCATCTGCTCCGCGTGCAGGACCGGACCCATGCCAACTTGCTGCCAAATCAGCTCACAGTGGAGACAGTGATAAAACGCCGTGAGCGCGTAGGCGATCACTTCCACTTGCGGGGCCGCTGCATCCGGCAGTCCCTCCCGTCCGAACTGTCCCGCTTCAGACTCCTGCGCCCACAGAAGCAGTGCGCGCTCATATTGTAATTTAGAAAAATATAAAGGACCTTATCACCCTAACTTCCGACACTATTTGCCCTATACGCCATAACACTATTGTGCATATAACATCGCAAAGATGCATTCAGAGGTTACAAAGGGCCGAAATGAATTTCAGTCTATATCCGGTTAGAAGAGCTTCCGCCTCCACTTTCTATCTCTTGATTCCGCATAGCGCGGGCCGCTGGTCTCGATGACAAGCCGAAATTTATTTCAGCCCTCAACAACAATGATCTTCCACCCGAGGCCCTCACTTCCAGCGAGGGAGGCCTTCACCGCTCTTCTGTCTCTCGATTTCGTGAGGCGCATGTCGCGGCGGAAGCCGCTCCTACAATCAGATGATTTTCTGTAGAAGGGGCTTTAGCCCTGAATTCCGTCTTCGATGATACAAGGGTTGCGGCTGAAGCCGCTCCTACGAAAATCGGTTTCTGTAGGAGGGGCTTTCGCCCCGAACCTCCGTCTTCGATGGCACAAGGGTCGCGGCAAAAGCGCGAAGGTCGCGGCTGAAGCCGCTCTTACCAAACTCATCGATCCTCCCAAAGGGGAGCTTTCGCTCTGAACCTCCGTCTTCGATGGCGCAAGGGTCGCGGCGAAAGCCGCTCCTACTTCAGTCCCGAACCCCTGTCTTCGATCTCACAACAGCTGGCGGCAAAAGCCGCCCTTGCGTGGGGATGGAATCCGCAGGATTCGCCGCTTCCAGCAGGCCAGACCCACTGAAAAGGGTCAGATGGGGCCTCCTGGGCGAGGGCATGTTCTGAATTTGCTGGTCTTCTAGAGTGCGGCGATCCTTAAGACGTGCGCGTGGGGATCCTAAGCCAACAGGGGGACACGGGATGCAGGAGCTCTCCAAGGCGGCGAAACCCGGCGATCTGGCCCTGCTTCTGGACGCCCAGGGGAAGCTGTTCCTGATCCGGCTGGAGCCGGGCGGACGCCTGCACACTCATCGGGGAGTGGTGGCCCACGAGGATTGCGTCGGCCGGCCCTGGGGGAGCGTGGTACGCTCCCATCGGGGGGAGCCCTTCTACCTGCTGGAGCCCTCCATGGAGGAGCTGATCCGTTACCTCCCCCGACAGACCCAGATCCTCTACCCTAAGGATATCGGCTACATCCTGCTGAAACTAGCAGTGCGCCCTGGCCGCCTGATCTTGGAGGCAGGCACCGGGAGCGGAGGGCTGACCATGGCCCTGGCCCAGGCGGTCTGGCCCATAGGACGGGTGGTCACCTATGAGGTGCGCCCGGAGATGCAGGCGCTGGCCCGCCGTAACCTGGAGCGGGTGGGCCTGGCCGAGATGGTCACCTGGCGCCTGCGGGACATCGCCGAAGGCTTCGAGGAGACGGAGGGCGACGCCCTGTTCCTGGATCTGCCGGAGCCGTGGGCCTACCTCCCCCAGGCGGCTGTTGCCCTGCGGAGCGGGGGCTTCTTCGGCGCAATCCTCCCCACCGCCAACCAGGTCATCCGTCTCCTGGAGGCTCTCCCGGCCCATGGCTTCGGCTTCATCGAGACGGTGGAAGTCCTCCTGCGCCCCTACCACGCCGTGGGCTGGCGTTTTCGTCCCGCCGACCGCATGGTCGCCCACACCGGCTTCCTGATCTTCGCCCGCCGCCTTTTGGAGCCACTGGCTCCGGAGGAGGGCACGCTCCCCACCGCTCCCAAAGAGGAGGAGCCGGAAGAACCGCACGGAGTCCCTCAAGGGCCGATGTAAATCATGCGATAGATTCTTCCCATGTGATCGTCGGAGATCTACATGGCCCCTTGACCGTCCCCGTCGTGGTCCGCCGGACGCACGATCCGCCCGGTGTTCATCGGCGCGAGGCAAAGGTCTCCATCAGGCCCGAAAGCTATCCTGCGTGCCTTCCCGTCCAGTCTTTTGGCGAAGATGCGGATCGCCAAGCCGAGGGGCGCCCGGATGCGTCGGCTCGCTTCATCTGAGCGGAGGGAGGACTCCTCGAGTCCTCAGAGGGAGCGGCAGGAGAGCAGAGCCGTTGCGGAGACAGAAATTTCCAGGGCGGATGACATTCTCATTGTCATCGTCGTCGGAAAGGCCATGGCGCCTGAGGGGCTTGTCCTGCGGGCGTTCAGCAGGCCGATCCGCGGCAAGGCCAAGATATCTACCGAGCGACGAGCGGAATAGGTAGGTATACAGGTCCCTCCGGTTTCCGGGGAGAGGGTGGGTCCGGCGCCTGCGATCCCCTCGATGAGATTGAGCCCTTCCGAAGCGTCCCTTTTCTCGACCCTCGCGCTGCGAGGCGGATCCAGAAAGAATTGCGGGGATAGAGCTTGAAGTCCGGGCAACTTGCTGGTCTCATGTTATCATGAGCCTACGTGCTTTGCTCTTCTTCGAATCCACTAGGGTTCCTCGCTGGGCTCCTGGATTCCGGGCAAGGTGGAAGGCGATGGACGATGCCGCGCTTATGAATCTGGGGGAGAAAGGAGCGCTCTGGGTGCTCTCCCCTCATCCGGACGATGCCGTCCTCTCCTGCGGGGGGACCCTCTACCGGATGGCTCGGGCTGGCATCCCAGTCAAGGTGATCACGATCTTCGCTGGGGATCCCCGGCATCCGATCCCACCCTTCGCCCAAGCGTTGCATACGTTATGGGGCGGCGAGGAGACGGCCATGGCCATCCGGCGCGCGGAGGATCAGGAGGCCCTGGCCCTGCTAGGCGTCCAAGGCATCCACTGGGACCTCCCGGATGTCATCTATCGCCGGGATGCTCAGGGCCAGCCCCTCTGCCGGAGTCGGGAGGAACTTTTCCGACCCATCCATCCGGATGAGATGTTGTGGATGAAGCGGATCCGGGAAGCCCTGGACGCTCTCCCCTGGGAGGGGGGAGATCTCCTCCTGGCCCCTCTGGCCCTGGGCGGACATGTGGATCACCGTATGGTCCGGGCCGCCGTGGAAGGCCTTTCTTGGAAGGGGATTCGACTGGGATTCTATGAGGATTTCCCCTACGCGGAGACTGAGCCCTTTGCCAGCCTCCCCGGATGGCAGCCATGCCGGATGGCGCTGAGCGAGGAGGATCTCCAGATGAAAGCCGCAGCGATCCGTGCCTATCGTTCCCAGTGGCCCATCTTTTTCCTCAACGAAGAGGAGATCCTGGAACGGATCCGCGCTTACGCCCTTCAAGTCGGCGAGGGGACCCCGGCGGAGCGGTTCTGGTTCCCACTCGGGTGAGGGCGCGGGGGCTTGCGCCCGATCACCAAAGCCACTGTCCCCAGCACGAACGTGCGGGTGGCCTCCACGACGAGGCCGGCCTGGCGCATGGTCTCCGCCAGATCCTCTAGGCGGACGAAGCCCGCCACGGACTGGGGCAGGTAGGTGTAGGCGGCAAAGTCCCCCGCCACCAGCGCCCCCACCAGCGGGAGCAGGCGGTGAAAGTAAAGCCGGTAAAGGGGAGTCCACCAGCGATCCGGCGGCCGGACGGCCTCCAAGCAAACGACCTGCCCGCCCGGGCGGACCACACGGGCCTGCTCCCGGAAGGCGAGATGGAGGTCGGCCACGTTGCGCACGACGAAGCCGGAGACCGCCGCGTCAAAGCACTCGTCCGGGAAGGGAAGGCGCAGCGCATCCCCGCCCACCCAACGGATCCGCTGGCGCCCGGGCTGGGCCCGCCCCTGGCGCATCATGGGGAGGGTGAAATCGCAGGCCACCGCCAGCGCCTCTGGATGCTGCCGCAACGCCTCGACGGCCAGATCGCCGGTCCCGGCCCCCACATCCAGCACCCGGGCGCGGCCTGACAGCGCGCAGGCCCGGATGGCTTCGCGACGCCAACGCAGATCCAGGCCGCCGGTCATCAGGCGGTTCATCAGGTCGTAGCGATGGGCGATGCGGGCGAACATCGCCCGGACCTGCTGGGAGCGATCCGCGGTCATCAGCGCGCCTCCTTCCAGATGACCTCCCCACGATAGGCATGATAAGCTGGAAGCGCCGCGGATGGGATCCGGACCCGATCTCCTCACAGGGCCTTCCAGTCTTTCGTAGCTATGGACAGATCCGAGGGGGGGGACCCGCCGGGTCGCCCATACCTTGAGAAGGTGTGGAGATCTCTTCGGGAGCGGAGGCTCGATGGCTCCTCTTCGTAGCGAGGAAATCGAGGGGTGGCTCAATAGGTGGGCGCCGCAGCCCGGGGAAGGGCCCCTGCAACCGGGCGGGGAGCCTTTCGCCTTCGCGGGCGGCCCCATCGGCGTGTTGCTGGTCCACGGGTTCACCGGAGCTCCTCAGGAGATGCGCCGGCTGGGCGATTTCCTGGCTGCGAAAAGGATGACCGTGCTGGGGATCCGGCTCCCTGGCCACGGGACTCGGCCCGAGGACCTGGAGCGGGTGACGTGGCGGGACTGGTTGGAGGCGGTGGCGCGGGGGGCGGACCTCCTGCGAGGGCGTTGCGCCCGGGTGTTCGTGTGTGGCCTTTCCCTGGGCGGCCTCCTGGTCCTGTGCGAGGCCGCCCGGCGCCCGCCCGACGGCCTTATTGTGATGGCCTCTCCCTATCGGATCCGGGACGTCCGTCTGCGTTTCCTCTGGCTGCTTAAGCGCCTGTTCCCCTATACCGGCAAAGGCCCTTCGGATCTTCGAGATCCGGAAGTCCGGGCGGAGCACGTCTCCTATTCCCGATATCCTCTCTCCGCCGTCGAGGAGGTGCTCCGGGTCCTCCGCGCCGCCACGTCCAGCCTGCCGCAGGTGTGCTGCCCGGCGCTGCTCATTTACTCCTATGCAGATCGCACAGTCCCGCTGGATCAGGGGTGGGTGATCTACCACCGGCTGGGGAGCACGGACAAGACCATTCACTGGTTGACCCAGAGCGGCCACGTGATCCCAGAGGACGTGGAGCGGGAGGAAGCTTTTGACCAGATCGCCCGCTTCATCCAGCGCGTGGCTGGGGAGGAGATCCTTCCCCGGGCTTGAGGAACCGGAGACTCCCATGCGGACGATGACCGTCGGCCTGATTGCAGACACCCACGTGCCGCAGCGCCTGCCCGCCCTGCCGCCGCAGGTGGCAGAGGTTTTTCGGGGGGTGCATTTGATCCTGCACGCCGGGGATCTGAACCGCTGGCCGGTGCTGGAGGCGCTGGCCCGCCTGGCCCCGGTGGTCGCCGTCCGGGGGAACGCTGACCTGGGGCTCGCCCTGCCATGGCGGGAGGTGGTAGAGGTCAACGGCGTCCGCATCGGCCTGGTCCACGGCCATGGGGGATGGGCCGTTTACTTGAGGGACAAGATCCGGGAGTCCATCATGGGTTTCGAGCCCCTCCGCTACTTGCGCTACGCCCGCTCCGCCTTCCCCGAGCCGGTCCACCTCATCATCTCCGGGCACACCCATCGCCCCCATCTGGTCCGGGTGAATGGAGTCTGGCTGGTGAACCCCGGCCCGGTGGCGCCCGATTACTACTTCCGGTCGGGGCCGGCGGTGGGCCTCCTCCACGTGCGGCCAGGGGAAGCGCGCTATGAATGGATCGACCTAACGTCTGGAAACGCCCGTCTTTACGAGCTGCCCCCGGAGTCCCCCTCAGACGAATTGGAGACCCGAGTCCGCCTCTCCGAGGGAGACACGCCCGGAGGCGATGCGCGGCGATGGTCCGGCTTCAGGAGCGGCCGGGTGGCCGCTTTGTTACGATTTTGAGACGCACCCCTCAGGTCCCGGATTTGACAAATTGGTCTTCTGCTGGTATGCTTTATATTTGCGATCTCTGGAACTCCGGAGCGGCCGTTCAAGGCCGCAGGAGGTGGCGTGGAATCCCGCGGTGCCCTCCGGGAACGGCATGCGGTGGTCCTCCGGATGAGAGGCCGCGCGCCTGCCTGTCCTGAAATCGCCATAGGGATCAGGTTCTGAAGCGTCGGGGGATTTCCCCGGCGCGTTCGATGTGCCTCGATCGGAGCCTCATGCGCTGCGTCTCGGCGCTCGACGCACCTCAACCCGGACCCCAAACCCTGGGGAAACTCGAAGGAGGGAATGATCCTGATGATCCGGACAAGCGGCGAGAAGCGCTACGCGCACATCTCGGAGATCTTGGAGCCGCCGAACCTCATCGAGATCCAGCACCGCTCGTTCTGGTGGTTCATCGAGGAGGGCCTCAAGGAGCTCTTCGACGAGATCTCGCCCATCGAGAGCCTGAGCGGCCAGATGCGGCTGTATTTCCCAGGCGACAACTCGGTGGCCCGACAGCTCAAGCTGCGCTACTGGTTCGATGAGCCGAAGTACGGCGAGCTCGAATGCCTGGAGCGGGACCTCACCTACGGCCGCGGGATGTGGGTCCAAGTGGCCCTGATCGTGGCCGGGCGGGAGCCCATGGTGAAGGACGTGTTCTTCGGGGAGATCCCGTGGATGACCCGCAACGGCACGTTCATCTACAACGGCACCGAGCGGGTGGTGGTCTCCCAGCTGATCCGCTCGCCGGGCGTCTACTTCGATATGGAGGAGGATCCCTCCCTGGGCCGCCCTCTGGCCATGGCCAAGCTGATCCCTGATCGCGGGGTATGGCTGGAGTTCGAAACGCGCCGGAACGATCTGATCATCCTCCGCTTCAACCGCCGCCGCACGGTGCCGGTCACTCTGTTCCTGCGAGCCCTGGCGGCGACCGACGATGGGATCAGCCACGTCCTCACGGAGGGGACGGATGAGGAGCTGCTGGAGCTCTTCAAGGACGTGGACACCCATCCGGATCACCCCTATATCTTGAGCGCCATCCGGCAGGAGGGCCGCCTGGAGCCCCGGGAGGGACGCGCCCTAGCCCAGGAGGCCCTGATCGAGTTCTTCCGCCGGATGCGCCCCGGAGACCCACCGACTCTAGAGAACGCCCACTCCTTCGTGGTTTCTCAGCTCTTCGATCCGCACCGTTACGACCTACATCGGGTGGGCCGTTACAAGCTCAACCGCCGGCTGGAGCTCTCCATCCCCATCCATCATCGGATCATCACCAAGCAGGACATCATCGCCATCCTGAAGGAGATCATCCGCATTAACAACGGGCTGCGCCCGCCGGATGATATGGACCACCTGGGCAACCGCCGGGTGCGCACGGTAGGGGAGCTGATCCAGGCCAAGATGCGGGTGGGGCTGCGCCGGATGGAGCGGGTGGTCCAGGAGCGGATGAGCATCGCGGACCCGGCCACGGTTACGCCGCTGCAGCTGATCAACATCCGTCCGGTGGTGGCTGCCCTGCGCGAGTTCTTCGGCTCCAGCCAGCTCTCCCAGTTCATGGACCAGACCAACCCCCTGGCGGAGCTGACCCACAAGCGCACTCTGTCTGCCCTCGGACCTGGCGGGCTGCGGCGGGAGCGGGCAGGCTTTGAAGTCCGCGACGTCCATTTGAGCCACTACGGGCGGATCTGCCCCATCGAGACGCCCGAAGGGCCCAACATCGGCCTGATCGGCCGCCTGGCGATCTACAGCCGGGTGAACGAATACGGCTTTATCGAAACCCCTTACCGGAAGGTGGTCCGGGTGGTCCCCAACCGGCCTGAGGCGCTGATCGGGCAGATCCTGCGGGAGGATGTGGTGGATCCGGACACCGGCCAGGTGATCGCCCCCGCCGGGACGGAGGTGGACGCCGCCCTGGCGAAGCGGATCGCCCGTCTCCCCCTCCAGGAGATCAAGGTCCGCCCCTTTGTGACCCGGGAGATCGTCTATCTCACAGCGGATGAGGAGGAGCGCTACGTCATTGCCCAGGCCAACGTGGAGCTGGACGAGAAGGGGCATTTCCTGCAATCCCGTGTCCCCATCCGCCACATGGGCAAGTTCCTGATGGAGGCTCCGGAGCGAGTGGATTACATGGACGTGGCGCCGCGGCAGATCGTGGGCGTCTCCGCCTCCCTGATCCCCTTCTTAGAGCACGATGACGCCAACCGGGCTCTGATGGGCTCCAACATGCAGCGCCAGGCCGTGCCGTTGCTGCGGCCGGAGGCGGCCATTGTGGCCACGGGGATGGAGCAGGTGGCCGCCCGGGACTCCGGGCACGTCCTCCTCTCGGAGGTCGACGGAGAGGTGGTCCAGGCCACCGCCGATGAGATCGTGATCCGTGGGACCAACCGGAAGCTGTATCGCTATCCATTGCGGCGCTTCCAGCGCTCCAATCAGAGCACCTGCATCCATCAGCGCCCGCTGGTCTTCAAGGGCCAGAAGGTGAAGAGGGGCCAAGTGATCGCTGACTCCAGCAGCACTGATCATGGGATGCTGGCCCTGGGCCGCAACTTAGTGGTGGCCTTCCTCTCGTGGGAGGGCCAGGTCTTTGAGGACGCCACTGTGATCAGCGAGCGCCTGGTCCGGGAGGACATCTACTCCTCGATCCACATTGAAAAGCACGAGGCGGAGGCCCGGGAGACCAAGTTGGGGCCGGAGGATATCACCCGCGACATCCCCAACGTCGGCGAAGAGCAGCTGCGTGATCTGGACGAGCAGGGCATCGTCCGCATCGGGGCGGTGGTGGGCCCCGGCGACATCCTCGTGGGCAAGGTCACGCCCAAGGGGGAGCGGGAGATGACGCCGGAGGAGCGCTTGCTCCGGGCCATCTTCGGGGAGAAGGCCCACGATGTGAAGGACTCCTCCCTCCGCATGCCCCACGGGGAGCACGGCAAAGTAGTGGATGTCAAAGTCTTCTCCCGAGATGAATATCGGGAGCTCCCCGCCGGCGTGAACACGGTGGTGCGGGTCTCAGCGGCCCAATGGCGCAAGATCACCGAGGGGGACAAGGTGGCCGGCCGCCACGGCAACAAGGGCGTGATCTCCAAAGTGGTTCCCATCGAGGACATGCCCTTCCTGCCCGACGGCACGCCGGTGGACATCATCCTCAACCCCCTGGGCGTGCCCAGCCGGATGAACATCGGGCAGCTGCTGGAGACCCATCTGGGCTGGGCCGCCTCGCGCCTGGGCTTCCGGGCCATCACCCCGGTGTTCGATGGGGCTGACGAGCAGGAGATTGAGGCGGAGCTGGCCCGGGTTTGGATGATCGACACTGCCTGGGAGGACGCGCGCCGGCAGTGCTGGAGCTGGCTGCGCGCCCAGGGGTATAACCTCTCGGAGCTCCGCGACGACGACGAGGCGCGCCTCCTCTACCTCTCGGCAATCCTGGGCGCCCGCGGCTATGACGTGGACCGCCTGGCCACCGATGAGATCTACGCCCGTCGCAGCTGTCTACGGGAGTGGCTGCGCGACCGGGGATGCGATCCCGATGCCCTCCTGGTCTTCGAGGGCGATCCCCGCTCGCCAGAGGAGCGCCGCAAGGCAGATGAGCGCGCCATCCTGGTGGGGTTGCGGCTGTGGATGGAGCGCCTGGGCGTGGACACCCGCGGCATCCCTGACCAGGAAGTCCGCCAGCGGGCAACCGAGGTGATGCTCGAGACCGGCCAGCCCATCCCCATCCTGGGCAAGATGATCCTCTACGACGGCAAGACCGGAGAGCCCTTCGAACGGCCGGTGACAGTGGGCGTCATCTACATGATGAAGCTGGCCCACCTGGTGGAGGACAAAGTGCACGCCCGGTCCACCGGCCCCTACTCCCTGATCACCCAGCAGCCTCTGGGCGGCAAAGCCCAGTTCGGCGGGCAGCGCTTCGGCGAGATGGAAGTCTGGGCCCTGGAGGCCTACGGCGCGGCCTACACACTCCAGGAGATGCTCACGGTGAAGTCCGACGACGTCCAGGGCCGCGTCAAGACCTACGAGGCCATCGTGAAGGGCCAGAGGATCGAGGAGCCCGGCCTGCCGGCCTCCTTCAGGGTCCTGGTCAAGGAGCTCCAGTCCCTGGCCGTAGCCGTGGAGGCCATCACCGACTCCGGCGAGGTGATCCGCTTCGGCCGGGAGGAGGAGAAGCCGAAGCTGCCCCGCTTGCCCTTGGGTCTGCTGGACCTGGTTCCGGAGGGGGATGGGGAGAGCCCGGCGTGAGTCAGTGACCCAGACGGAGCATGCTCCTCAAGGGGAGCTCTCGATGCGGGACAGGCGCACGGCTGCCTGTCCCGCAATTTTTAGGGCTGCACGGGCACCCGCAAAGGCGGATTTCATTTCAGAAGTCGCCCGGGCATCGGCTAGCAGGCATTTTTCTTTTTGTGGGAGGGGCTTTCGCCCTGACTTTCTGTCCTCGCTGTCCCTGGCTTCGGGTTTAACCCGAAGGCTGGGCCTTTTGTCTCAAGAGCTGGGTTCCGGCTCTGCGTGCCCAGGCCTATCACGGCTTTCGCCTTGCTCCATCCCTCTTTGTGTGTTTTCTGTAGAGGCCCCAACTTTCTGCTTTTTGGCTAAGATGGGAGAAGAGACGAATGCGCGGCCCCGGTGGGATCGCAGGAGGAAGTGGAGATGGCCCGACGGTTCACCAACCAGGAGGTGGCGGAGATTTTTGAGCACATCGCCGACATGTTGGAGATCCGGGGGGAGATCCCCTACAAGGTGATGGCCTACCGGCGTGCGGCGGAGAACATCGCCGCCCTGGGGCGGGACATCTACGACTTCTGGCATGAAGGGGCATTGCGCACCATCCCCGGCGTGGGCGAGGCCATCGAGGAGAAGATCGATCAGCTGCTCCGCACTGGCCGCCTCGAGCTCTACGAACGCCTGAAGGCGGAGATCCCATCCAGCCTACTGGAGATGCGCCAGATCCCCGACATGGGGCCCAAGCGCATCAAAGCGGTCTGGGAGAGGCTGGGGATCACCACGGTGGAGGAGCTGGAGCAGGCCGCCCGCGCCGGGAAGCTGCGGGATCTGCCTGGCTTCGGGGCTAAGCTAGAGCGCAAGATCCTCGCCGGCATCGAGGCGGTCAAGCGCCGCAAGATCGCAGGGCGCATGCCTCTGGGCGTCGCCTGGCCCCTGGCCCAGGAGATCCTCCGCGCCCTTCAGGAGGTCCCGGGGGTGCAGCGCCTGGCGGCCGCCGGCTCCTTCCGCCGCATGAAGGAGAGCGTTGGCGATCTGGACTTTTTGGTCGCGGCGGAGGATCCCGAGGCGGTGATGGAGCGCTTCACTACGTTGCCCATTGTGGAGACGGTGCTCCTCAAGGGCCCCACCAAATCCAGCGTCCGCCTGCGGAACGGGCTGCAAGCCGATCTGCGAGTGATCGAGGCGGCCCGCTGGGGCACGGCGCTGCAGTATTTCACGGGAAGCCAGCAGCACAACATCCAGCTGCGGGAGCACGCGCTCCGGCGGGGCTACAGCCTCAGCGAATACGCCCTCGCCCGGGTGGAGAGCGGTGAGGAGATCCTCTGCGCCGCCGAGGAGGAAGTCTACGAGCGCCTGGGCCTTGCCTACATCCCGCCGGAGCTGCGGGAGGGCCGCGGGGAGATCGAGGCCGCCCTGGAGGGCCGCCTCCCCCGCTTGGTGACGGTGGAGGACCTCCAGGGGGATCTGCAGATGCACAGCACTTGGAGCGACGGACAGGCTTCCATCCGCGATATGGCCTGGGCGGCGAAGGCGAGGGGCTACCGCTACATGTTGCTCACGGATCACTCCCAGAGCCTGGGGGTGGCTCGGGGGCTGACCCCAGAGCGGTTGCAGGAGCAGCGCCGGGAAGTGGAATCGGTCAACGCCGAGCTGGGGGATGGCTTCTGCATCCTCCACGGGGCCGAGGTGGAGATCCGGGCCGAAGGCAGCTTGGACTACCCGGACGAAGTGCTCGCCTCCCTGGACCTGGTGGTGGCCTCCGTGCACACCGGCCTGCGGCAGGACCGGGAGCGGGTGACCGCCCGCTTCCTAGCGGCGATCCGCCATCCCCATGTGCACATCATCGCCCACCCCACCGGCCGGCTGCTGGGGGAGCGGGAGGGAGCGGACGCGGATTGGGAGGCCATCCTGCGGGCGGCGGCGGAGACGGGGACCTTGCTGGAGATCAACGCCAACCCCGCTCGGCTGGATCTACCGGACACGCTGGCGCGACGGGCCCTAGAGCTGGGCGGTTATCTGGTCATCAGCACCGATGCGCACAGCCCAGGGGAGCTCGACCTGATCCACTTCGGGGTGGCGGTGGCCCGGCGGGCTTGGGCCACGCCGGAGCGCATCGCCAACACGTGGCCCCTGGAGCAGCTGCTGCGCTGGGCGCATGAGAAACCCGGGCGGGTGCAGCGGAGGCCCTAAGCGTTTCCTCTGTCACTCCGGCAGGCCATCAACGGCGCTAGGTGTGGCCCTCAGGACCTTCAGGACCCCCGGGGTGAGGTCCAGGAGAGAGGTCGCCTCCCGGAAGACGGCTGCCCCGGGCCCGGCGGTGAGGAGGGGGACGGGGTTGCGGGTATGCAGCCGTGTGGTCAGATCCTCCATGTTGCCGTGATCGCTGGTCACAATGAGCGTGGTCTCGGGCGGCCGCCCAGCGAGCAGCGCGTCCAGGAAGCGATCCAGCACATCGAGGACCGGCTCGGGGGGCAGGCGCCGGTGGCCCACGAGATCCGTGAGGAAGCTTTCAAAGAGTACGAGATCGGCCTCCCCGAGCAGGCTCAGCAGGCGGCGCGCCGCCTCCTCCGGCTCCACGGGCGGCAGCTCCGGAAACGGACGACGGTGGCGGCGCGTCCATTCCCCGGCGAAGGTATGGGTGATGTCCCAGAGCAGCGCTCGCCCCGCCATCAGGTGCTCGAAGGTCCGGAAGGGGAGGCCCGCCAGCCGGTTCATCCAGGTGGTTACGGAGGGCCGGAGCCGCCGCTGGGCGACCAGCTCCCAGTAGAGCTCCGAGTAGGCGTTGGCGAAGGTGGGGCGGAAACCGGCGGCGCGCGCCCGGACGAACAGGCTGTGCTCCCTCAGCATCTCGATGAGATCGGGGGAAGGGTAGCCGGTCCGGTGGCCGCCGATGTGGGCCGGGGCGTTCAGGCCGGTGAAGAGGGCGGTCTGCCCGGTGGCGCTTTGAGGGAGCCCCAGCACGCCCAGGGTAGCGTCCAGCTCGCGGCACAGAAGATCCCCATTTTCCCCCGCGCAGCCGCGCACCAGCGCCCGGCCCAGCCGGGCGCGCAGCCGGGGCAGGCCGGGTTCGAAAAGGGGATTCCGGCTGTCCGCCCCCCCTAGCCCCACGCCGTCCAGGAAAACCAGCACCGCGGATCCCATCTCCGCCCGCCTCTTCGGATCCCATGGCCGGGGAGCGGAGGGGGCCGCCCCTGACTTCGGCGGAACGTCATCCCGGCCATTCACATCTTGTAGCCGATGCGGCGCAGGAACTCCTTGCGGTGGGCCACGTCGGCCTCGGTCTCGACCCCGCGGGTAGCCACCCCGTCGATCACCCCCAGGATCCCGCGGCCCTGTTCGGTCTCGGCAACGATGACCTGCATGGGGTTCGCCGAGGCGGCGTAGATGTGACAGACCTCGGGGACCGTCTTGATGGCGTTGAGGACATTGATGGGATAGTAACCCTTGCCCAGCACCACGATGAAGAAGTGGCCAGCGCCGACGGCGAGAGCGTTCTTCTTGGCGATCTCCACCAGCTCCGGATCGGTCCCGCTGGCGCGGACGAGGGCTGGCCCGGAGGACTCGCAGAAGGCCAGGCCGAATCGGATCCCCGGGACGGCGTTGACCATGGCCTCGTGGATGTCCTCCACGGTCTTGATGAAGTGGCTTTGGCCCAGGATGACGTTGAGCTCCTCCGGCTTCTCGATGGGCACCACCTTGAGCTCGAGCGCCATGGGGCACCTCCTGCGCGATAGGATGGGATCCTGAGCTTGCCGCCTTCAGGACGCCGAGGCGGGGCTTGTCCGGTCACCCGCCGGGCGGTCGCGCGCGATTCGGATCCGGTGAAGGGGCACCTCCCGGGCCCCGAAGCGGAATTTGTAGGGCTCGTCGCCTCGCAGGAGATCGAAGACCTGCTTGCCCTGCGCGATGGCCTGGCGGATCAGATAGGCCAGCAGGACCACGCCCGGGCTCAGCCCGGCGTAGCGAGGGTTAAGCCCAGCATTATACAGCCATATCCGATCCCGATCTTCAAAATCCAGGAAGGCGGCGGCCTTCTTCCCCTCGATCTCCAGAAACGAGAGGCGGGCCCAGCCCTCCCGCAGCCCCTGACGGATCACCTGGCGGAAGAACGCTCGCATCCGTTCGTGCAGGAAGGCGGCTTTCTCCGGGTGGCTGGCCGCCATCAGCGTGAGGAACGCCTCGATGGCCTCATCGGCCTCTGGGCCATCCCACTGTAGGAGATACCAGCGAGCGTCCTCCACCGCCTCCAGGCGATGGATCTTTCGGCGCAGCTCGTGGCGGTCCTTGCGGTCCAGCAGCTGTAGGTAGGCTTCCCAGGTCGGGGGCAGCGGGATCATCGGGCAGATGGCCAGCTGCTCGACGTGGGCCGTCAGGCCGTGGGCGGCAGCGGCCCCAGGCCATAGCGGGAAGAGGGCAGAATCCTCCCGAGTGTTCCAGAGGAGGACAGCATCCCATCCAGGGGCCTCCGGCCGGGTCAACCAGGCTAGGAAGACCTGGATCACCGCTTCCTCCCACCCGGGCTCCACCAGCGGGTCCAGGTAATCGGTGACCTCCTCGCCGAAGGTCTCCAGGATCCACTGGCCGTCCCGAGCGATCCGCCGCAGTGGGATCAGGCCCACCAGCCGGCCTTCCTCTTTGAACGTGACCAGATGCAGCTCTCCCTCCCCGAAGTGCTCCCACCACGTCCGCAGCCAGGTCGGACGCATGAAAGGGGAAACCCCAGGCGCTCGCGCGAGCAGATCCTGCCACAGGTGGGCCAGCTCCTCGAAGGCCGCGATGCTGTGGGAGATGCATATTTGCATGCGCTCCTTACTCCGCGTCCCGAAGGTCGACGAGGTCCCGAGCAAAGATGCTCCAGGGCTCCCTCCCGGTTAGGTGCACTCGGAGCAGGGCGTAGAAGCTGCGGGGAGGTCCACCGGGCTCCTGCTCGCGGACGAAGTCCACCACCAGATAGCCAAGGGCGAAGGCGGTCTGGAAGAGCTCTCGGGTGTGGAAGCGCCAAGCGCGGGCCAGGCCGGGATCCTGGCGCTTGACTTCCTGGACTCGGTGAGGGATCTCCACCAGCCAGAAGGAGACGTCAGGGATCTGGAAGGTTTCGGGGGGGATGGGGAGCCCGCGATCATCGAAGTGACACGGGTTGACCAGGACCGCGCCGGCTTGCTCGAAGAGGGCCCGCGAGAGGGCGTAGTGGCCCTGGCGGAGCCGGGTGGCCACCCGCCAGCTGGCGATATACCAGTCCACCTGGAAACGGTCTGTGGGCAGTCCCCGGTTCAGGGCATCATGCAGCTCGCCGTAGACGTTGCACAGGTAGGTGTTACACACCGCGCCCAGCTTGGCGATGTTGAAGTAGGCGTTGCGGCTCTCCAGGGGATCGTAGGTCCAGGTGATCAGGCGGAGGCCCTGGTTGCGGACCGCTTCCCGCTGCGCCAGCTTCAGTCGGTAGCCGACGCCTTTGTCCTGCCATTCGGGGAGCACCCCCAGCTGGTGGGAGCAGTGCTTCAGCTTGACCGTGGCGGGGGCCTCCCGTCCACGGCGCTCATCCGTCCCCAGGAACCCGAAGATGAAGCCCACCAGCTGCTCCTCGGCGAAGGCACCGAGCAACACCCCGCCGTTGTGCGCAGCCGTGATCAGCACATGGGCAGGCACCACATCCAAGTCCTCCGAGCCCCAGATCTGGCGCTGGAGCTCGACGCAGGCCTCGATCTCCTCCAGCGTGCGCAGCGGTCGGATCTCGATCTCCATCCGAGCGCTCCTCCGGAGGGCGACTGGCAACAGTCATTCCATCCCGATTGTAGCACGCAGGGGTTTGGAGTCAGGACGGATGCGGAGGGATCAGTCCAGAGGGGCGGAGAGCCAGAGGGCCAGCTCTTCCATCTCCTCCCGAGAAGCCGGCGCGGTCCCTTCCGTGCGCTCTGAGGGCCACAGCAGCCGGTGGCCGCAGAAGGGGCAGAGCGGGGAGATCCCGCTCACAATGAAACCGGGGGCTCCCTCCTTGGCTCCCACCCTCCATTCCTCCAGGCGCGCCCGGCGCACTCGAACTCCTTTGTGGGCCCGGCAACCGGTCTGTTCGCAGAACAGCACGGTCTCTTCGGACGCGGACATCGGGTTCCTCGCTCCACATCCCAGGGTAACAGCCAACGGTCACTCGGCCACGCCGCTGTCACTATTGTCCTGCGGATCGCTGCATCTGTCGACCCGGTAGCGGGGAGCGGCCAGGGCCGGGATCTTGACGCCTCGAGCGAGGCGCGTTAAGATGAAGGCGGAGATTAGAACAAATGTTCTAAAGGAGGTCTTCATGGCCTGGCATCGGTGGGTAAGCCTGCTGCCGGAGCAACGCGGCCTTGCCCCGGGTCTCAAGGAGCCGGGGAAGACGGCAGCGGTTCCGGAAGGGATGGAGAAACCGGTGGGGATCGGGCTGGAGGCGCCGCTCGTGGTCGGGCTGATGATGGCCGGGGGCTGGCTGGCCTTGGAGTGGTTCAACTACTCCGCCTCCCGGTATGCCCTCACGGTCTTCTTCGGGAACCTGATGGCCGATGGGTTGTCCTGGGCGGCGTTGCTGGCGCTGGGGCTGTGGCTGGTGGATCTCTCGGGCCTGCTCTACCTCTCGCTCCCCAGCGAGCGGGAGAAGCCAGGGTTCTGGTATGCGCTGGTGGCCTGGTTGCTCGCCTCGGGGGCCAACGCCCTCCTGAAGTGGTGGGCGGTAACCCTGGCCCTGATGGCCTCGCCCTTGGCCCAGCCCGGCGCGGGAGGGGCGTCCCGCGCGGCCTCCCTCTTTCAGTCCGTAGGGCCCTACATCCCGACGGCCATCGCCTTCCTGGTCTGGACCGGTCGGGTGCTGCTGGTCAGCACGATGATGGGCCTCCTGTTGCCCGTGCTGCGCCAGCTTGGCCTTCGCTTGCAGGCCTGGGCGGAGCGGGAAACGGCCCGGGCGGCGGGAGAGGCGGAGGCCGCCCCAACGGCGAGCCCCGGACCGCGCTTGGTGGAGCCCGATCCGCGAATGTGGCACGAGTGGAGCTCACGAATGAAGCACGAGTGAGGGGAGGACGCGGATGCTGGCGATTCAGGCGCAGCGTTGGGTAAGTCAGGGCTTGCCGCTGGGCGTGGCGATCCTGGCGGCTTCATTGCTGCTACCCCTCGCCGGGGTGGTGGCCCTTTCGCTCCATTCGGAAGAGACAACAGCCGTTGCCCCGGAGCGCGCCGCGCTGGCGCCTACCCCGGCTCCGGAGGCCATGGCGTCCCTCTTCACGCCGGAGGTCCAGCGCTGGTCGGATCGGATCCGGGTCTGGGCCCAGGCTTACGGCCTGGATCCCAATCTGGTGGCCACGGTGATGCAGATCGAGTCGTGTGGGGATCCACAGGCGCGCTCCCGCAGCGGGGCCCTGGGCCTCTTCCAGGTGATGCCCTTCCACTTCAAGGCCGGGGAGGATCCCCTGGATCCAGAGACCAACGCCCGGGCCGGCCTCGCCTATCTGGCGGAGGCTTTGCGGAAGGCCAATGGGGATGTGGCCCAAGCCCTGGCCGGCTACAACGGGGGACATTCGGTGATCGGTCGGCCGGGGCGGTGGAGCGCGGAGACCCGCCGCTACGTCTACTGGGGCCTCGGCATCTACGAGGACGCCCGTCGGGGTCAGGCCCAGAGCGCCCGGCTCCAGGAGTGGCTGGAGGCCGGCGGGCGCAGCCTGTGCGAACAGGCCGCCCGGCGCTCGATTCGATGAGCTCCGCAACCCGCACGCCGGATCAAGGCCGTAGCTCCTACTCTTTCCCGTCTTGCCATCGGCGGATCTATCTCTGGGTCTCATCTGTTTCGTGGCCTTGGATGGTTAGGGGCGCTGCCGGGGCCGAGGCAGGTCCGGTCCCGACGACGAGGGACGAGCTTCCTCACCCTCCCCTCCCAGATGGGTACCCGGGGCGGGGGCTGGGCGCCAGTCAGGAGCCCAGCCAGGGCCCAGCAAGCGCACAACGCTAGTCCGCCGATCCACCACAAACATCTGGCCTGTCGGGGTGCCATAAACCAGACGGCTACCATCCGGCGACCAGCCAGGCGGGGCCAGCCAGCCCCCGTCCTCCGTGGATGGATCGAAAACCCGAACAAGGCGCTGGGGGCTGGACACCTCCACCGGACGAACCACCAGGTAGCCCTCCAAATCATAGTAGGCCAGCCAGGTCCCATCTCGAGAGAAAGAGGGATGGGCTCCCGCAAAAATCTCCCGAAGGCCCCGTGCCGGATGGTAGAGCAGCAAACGCGGCTCCGCTTTGGAAGGCCAGCCTCGGGCAACGATCCAGCCCGTGGGGCTCTCTTCGTATGCCCAGAACTCCGTCCCCTCGATTCGAGGGACATCAAGCTGCCCGCGGATGCGGCAGGTTTTGAGATCCAGGCGGAGGTGCATAGTGGCCCCGCTGCGCTCGAACACGCGATGGGCGCGATAGGCCTCAGATCGCGCAGACCGGCGATTCGGCTCGGTGAGGAGGTGGCCCTGGGAGTCGAAGCGCGGCAGGCCGGGGCCGCCGAAGACGTCGCAATCCCGCCCATACATCCGGCCGGTTTTCCCGTCAATCAGGCGGACCGGGAAGATGCCTCCGATGATGAAGACCAGATCTCCCTGCGGAGACCAGCGGGGGTAAGAGGCTTTGGACCTGGCTTCGGGATGGCCGAACATAGAGCGATAGCCAGTGAGCATCGGAAAGGTGAACTCGAGGCGGCCGGAGCCGTCGGGATGGATGAAGCCCAGGGTGCGGGCATCCCAGCGTTGCTCGTGGGGGCCGGCGTCGGGCATAAAGACGATCTCCTGGTCTGGGAGCCCTTTCGGAAAGGGATGCGCTGGCTCTTGAGGGGAGCTGAAGCGGGGCCATAGGGCGAGGACAAGCCACGGCCACCCGAGGCAGACCAGCGACAGCAGCGCCAGGACGCCGGCCAGGAGGGTCGGAACCCAGAGGAACTGCGCCAGGTATAACAGCAAAGCGATCAAAAATCGATCAATTTGCGTAGCATTCTCATTCTGCCGGCTTATCAACGGGTGATGATTACAAATTGGGGACGGATGAGCACATTGGTCCAATGATCCAGAAGGCGTTCCATCTTCTCCGCCTTCTTCCAGGTCAGGAGTTCCTTGGGATCCCCTCGTTGGCTTTTGGGGAGATCATCCGGATTGGGGCGTTCGCAACCGGAGTTGAGGAATCCAAAGCCTTTCTCTGGATCATAGGCCACCAGGACGATCGTGTGGCCGGACATAAGGTTTCCGGGCTCGACAAAGTAAGTGAACAGGACCACCTGGTTAGGGTTTTGGAGGGCGTCGATCAATTGATGGGTGGTTAAACGACGTGCCTCTGCCTGGATCGAAGCGGAGATGCCGCGCGAACGCAGGATCTCTGGGACCAGCTCTCGAAGGACCCGGACCTGGCCGCTGGGCGGCACTGCCGCGCCATCCGGGAGCAGGGAGTAATAGGGATAGGGCCGCCTTCTGAGCAGATAGAGCAGCGGGCCCAGCAGACTCAGAAAGAGCAGACTGTAGAGGGGATTTTGCCGATCTCGAATGGCTTTGACGATGTCCAGGCCGTCGGTCAAGCCTCTGTCTTCGAAAAGCAGATTGAGGGCGGTAGAGATGGCGTGGGAGGCACAGTAGTTGGTGTTTCCTTGGTCCTGCTGAAACTGGAGCAGGTCCTCCCAGGAGAGATTCCGAAACGTGAGGGGGGTGGTGGGGAGCGCTCCGGTCTCGGAGCTTCCGGTCGCAAGTTGGGGAGGCGGCGCGGGAGCGGGCTCCCACGTAGGGGAGGGACCGGGAGTGGCCGTAAGCCAGGGCGCTGGGCGCGGAGGAGGCGGCGTCGGCGGACGCTCCGGCTTCGGAAT